>JAFMIX010000304.1 GCA_017853785.1 Verrucomicrobiales bacterium | reverse complement strand
TCGAAGGGCTTGGTCAGGTAATCCACCGCGCCCAGCTCGAACCCGCGCAACTTGTCCTCGGTGCGGTTGCGGGCGGTGAGCACGATCACGGGAATCCCCTCGGTGCGCGGGTCGGTCTTGAATTGGCGGAGGACATCGAAGCCGTTCTCGCCGCCCGGCAGGCCGACGTCGAGCACGATGAGGTCGGGTTTTTTCTCCCGGGCGGCGGCCAGCGCCTCCGTGCCGTTGCGCGCGGGGATGGAGTTGATGCCGTCTTTCTGCAGCAGCGCGGCGAGCATGCTTTGCAGTTCGGTATCATCTTCCACGAGGAGCACCTGCGGCGTCACTTCATTCATAATCAATCCCCCGACATGAAATCATTGATTGCCGCCGGGATGCAACTGCAAAACCGGGCGCGAACCAAAGCTTTTCCGCCAAAAAGTTTTCGTCCGGGCGTAAAGAATCATTGCGCCGCAGCGGCGGCTCCGCCTAGATTCATCCCATGGCACTGGCTGTGTTGCACCGCGAATCCGACGCCGATGTTTCCCGCCCCCGCGATGGCTTTGTGAAAGCCTACCGGGGGATGCTGCTCGCGCGCCTGCTGGATGAGAAGTTCGCCACGCTGTATCGCGCGGGCAAGATCCAGGGCGGCGTTTTCCTCGGGCGCGGGCAGGAGGCCTTGAGCGTTTCCGCCGGATTGGCGCTGCGCCCGGGAGATGTCTTTGCCCCGCTCATCCGCGATGCCGCCGGGCGGTTGGCTTTCGGCGAGAGCGTGCTGGATGCCGCCCGCACCTTCCTCGGCTCCGCGCTCGGTCCCATGCGCGGGCGTGACGGCAATATCCACCGGGGTCGCCCTCGCGAAGGCCTGCTGCCGATGATCAGTCACCTGGGCGCCATGATTTCCGTCGTCAACGGCGCGTTGCTCGCCCATCGCTTCCGTAAGCTTCCTGCCACCGTGGGCCTCGCCTGCCTCGGCGAAGGCGCGACTTCCACCGGCGCGTTTCACGAGGCGATGAATCAGGCCGGCGTGGAAAAACTCCCGCTGGTCGTCATTGTCGCCAACAACCAATACGCCTACTCCACGCCCACCGTGCGCCAGTTCGCCTGCCGCTCGTTGCTCGATCGCGCCGCCGGTTACGGCTTTGCCGGACACGCCGTGGAGGCCAACGACCTTGCCGCCTGTCTTCAGGTCGTCGGCCAAGCTGTCGCCACCGCGCGCGGCGGCGGCGGCCCGCAGTTCGTCCTCGCCAACCTGCTGCGCCTCTGCGGCCACGGCGAACATGATGACGCCCACTACATCGATCCGGGCTTGAAAAGTTCTCCGCTAGGCCGCGATTGCTTGAAGCTCGCCGAGGAACACCTCCTCCGCCAGCAGTGGGCCGCTGCCGCCGAACTTGAAACCTGGCGCGGCGAAACGGTGAAGCTCATCGAGGAAGTCATCGCCCAGGTGCAACGCGAGCCGGCGCCCGATCCCTATCACGAGGACTGGAGCGCCTTGAGCAGCCGCAATCTCCTGGAGGGCCAGGCATGAGCATCACCTACCTCGAAGCCATCCGCGAAGCCCAGGCCAAGGCGTTGGCCGACGACCCGCGCGTGTTCATCTACGGCCAGGATGTGGGGGCGTTCGGCGGCGCGTTCAAGGCCACCAAGAATCTGGCGAAGGAATTTCCCGGGCGCGTCCTCGACTCGCCCATCAGCGAGGATGCGATGGTCGGGGCCGCCGTGGGGGCGGCCATCGCAGGCATGCGGCCCATCATCGAGATGCAGTTCGCGGATTTCTCCACCGTCGGCTTCAATCAAATCGTGAACCAGGCCGCGACGCTGTTCTGGCGCACGCAGGTGGCCTGTCCCATCGTGGTGCGGCTGCCGTTCGGGGGCACTTCCGGCGCCGGGCCGTTCCACAGTCAGAGCATCGAGGCCATCTATGCCCATTATCCCGGCCTCGTCGTCATGACGCCCGCCACGGTCGAGGACGCCTATGGCATGTTGCTCGAGGCGGTGGCCCTCGATGACCCGGTGATTTTCTGCGAGCACAAATATCTCTACTACCACCTCAAAGCGGAGCAGCTGCCCACCGAGGCGATGCCCACCGGCAAGGCGCGCATCGCCCGCGCCGGGCGCGACCTCACCATCGTGGCCTACAGCGCCATGGTGCACGAGGCGCTCGCCGTTGCGGAAGAACTCGCCACCGAGAAGGTGGAGATCGAGGTCGTGGATTTGCGGTCCGTGAAGCCGCTGGATACGGACACCGTCATGGCGAGCGTGGCGCGCACCGGGCGGTTGTTGTGCGTGGGCGAATCCTGGCCTTGGGGCGGCGTCACGGCGGAGGTCCTCGCCCGCGTCGCGAGCGAAGGCTTCGGGCTGCTGGACGCGCCGCCGATGCGGCTCAACGCGAAAGACACGCCCGTGCCGTATCACCCGAATCTCTGGGCTGCGCACCGTCCCACCGCGCGCTCCATCGCCGCCGCCGCCCGGAAACTTTTGCGCATGTGACCACTTTTCAACCATCAAGACCCGAAGGCACGAAGGGGGGATTTGTTCCTATGCCCGAGGAACTTGACCATCTCGCCACGCAGGTCGTGGATAGTGCTTTCAAAGTTCATTCGGCTTTGGGGCCGGGGTTGCTGGAGTCGGTTTATGAGGTTTGTCTGGCGCATGAATTAAGCCGGCGTGGTTTGAAATTTCAGACGCAAGTGGCATTTCCGGTTGTTTATGACGGGATCCGGCTTGATTCCGGTTTGCGGATCGATTCGCTGGTTGAAAACCGGTTGGTCGTGGAACTCAAAGCGGTTGAAACCATGACGTCGCTGTATGAAGCCCAGCTTTTGAGTTATCTGAAGCTGACCCAAAACCGGCTCGGGTTGCTGATTAATTTCAA
>JAFMIX010000303.1 GCA_017853785.1 Verrucomicrobiales bacterium | reverse complement strand
GCCCGGCGGCAGCGCCAGCCGCGGCACCACCGTGACCGTGACCATCACCATCACCGCCCCGCCGATGCTTCCTCCCACGAACGCGACGCTCACCAGCGTCACCCTGGCCGGCAGCATCGTCGGCACCAGCATTTCCTATCCCGCCTCGGGGACAGCCATCGCCACCTTCGCCATTCCCACCAACGCGCCGACCGGCCCGCAAAACATCGTCGTGCAATTCCTCACGCCGAGCTACACCCTGACCAACGGTTTTACCATCAATCCTTGAACTTGGTTTTGCCATTTTACCGGGGCGGAGCGCTGCTGGTGGCGGCGTTGGTCTGGGCGTTGCCGGCTGCGGCGCAGGCGGCCGCCTTGGAACTTGATTTCCGCCAGGTCTTTTCCGGCCAAACCATCCAGCCAGATTCGCTCCGCTACGAGACCGCCGCGAAGGAAAACTTTTCCATCACGCGCATCAGTTATCTCGTCAGCGGCTTCGCCCTGCAACGCGCCGACGGCTCATGGCTCGAACTCACGAACGAAGTCGCGTGGTTCGATTTGGAGCGCGGGCGCTCGGCCCATCGCGTCGCCTCCGTTCCCGCTGGCGAATACCGCGCCTTCCGGTTCCATCTCGGGCTCGACGAGGCCCGCAACCATTCCGACCCGGCCCAATACGCCGCCGATCATCCGCTCAATCCGAACCTGAACAACCTCCATTGGAACTGGCAGGGCGGCTACATCTTCCTCGCGGTGGAAGGCATCTGGCGCAACGCCGCCGGCGCGCTTGACGGCTGGTCGTATCACGTTGCCCGCGACGCCAACCGCACCGGCATCAACCTGTCCATGCCGCTCAACCTCGCGAACGCCACGCGCCTCGAACTCGACTTCGACCTCGCCACGCTGCTGAACGCCCCGCGCCCGCTGGCGTTCGCCAAGGACGGTTCGTCCTCCCACTCGCGCGAGGGCGACCCCATCGCCGCCGCGCTCGCCGCAAATCTGCCCGGCGCGTTCCATGTCCGCCGCGTGGGCACCGCGACGCCGGAGCAAGCCGCCGCGCCGAGCGTGAAGCCGTTGTATCTGCCGGAGAAGTTTACGCCGTATCCGTTCCAGATGAGCGCCACGTTTCCGATTCCCGACCTGCCGCGCGACAACCCGCTCCTCAGCGAGCGCGTCGCCCTCGGCGAAAAACTTTTCCACGAGCCCGCGCTCTCCAAGGACAACACGCTCTCCTGCGCCTCCTGCCACAAGGCCGAAGCTGCCTTCACCGACCCGCGCCGTTATAGCATCGGCGTGCGCGACCAAGTCGGCACGCGCAACGCCATGCCGCTCTTCAATCTCGCGTGGCGGAGTTCGTTCTTCTGGGATGGCCGCGCGCCGTCGCTGCGCGCGCAGGCGTTGATGCCGATTCAGGATCACACGGAGATGGACGAGATGCTGACAAATGTGGTGGCGAAGCTTGTAGCCGCGGGGGGCTTGTCTGCCGCCACGAACTATCCAGTGCTCTTCACCGCCGCCTTCGGCTCGCCGGAAATCACGCCGGAGAAGGTCGGCCTCGCACTCGAATCCTTTGTGCTCACGCTCACAAGCTTTGACTCCAAGTTTGATCGCGCGTTGAAAGGCGCGGCGCAGTTCAACGCCGAGGAACAGCGTGGCTTCGAACTGTTCATCACGGAATTCGACCCGCGCCGGGGTCAGTTTGGCGCAGATTGTTTCCACTGCCACGGCGGGCCGCTGTTCCAGAGCCAGACGTTCGCGAACAACGGCCTCGACGCCGTGTTCACCGACCCGGGCCGCGCGAAGATTGCCGGCAAGTCCACGGACGGCGGCAAGTTCGCCACGCCGAGCCTGCGCAACATCGCCCTCACCGCGCCGTATATGCACGACGGCCGCTTCGCCACATTGGAGGAAGTCGTCGCGCACTACAGCACCGGCGTGAAACGCAGCGCCACGCTTGACCCGAATCTTGCGAAGCATCCCGAGGGCGGGCTGCATTTGAGCGCAGCTGATCAACGCGCGCTGGTGGCGTTTCTGCGGACGCTGACCGACCCGAAGTATGAAACCAGCGGAGGCAAACTCAAATGAGTTGTTTTCAAATCGATCGCCGCGCCGCCGGAGCGCGCCCGGGCCCGGCAGTGGCAACTTCCGGACTGCCAGCGATGAAATATATTGTCGCGCGCCTCCTCCGCACCTTGCTCCGGCTGGGGATGGCCACTCTCCTGTTGCTCGCGCTCCCCGCCATTGCCGCGCCGCAAAACATCCTGCTCCTCATCGCCGATGACTACGGGGCGGACAGCAGTTCGTTATACAACTCGACCGCCAGTGGCGCGTCGCTGCCGCCCACGCCGCACATCAATTCATTGGCCACCAACGGCGTCGTCTTCAGCCGGGCGAACTCTTATCCCGTCTGTTCGCCTACGCGGGCGTGTCTGCTCACGGGGCAGTTTGGCTTCCGCACCGGCGTGGGCGATTTGATTGACACCGGCAACGCGCTTTCCGCCGCCGCGTTCACGCTGCCCGAGGCGTTCACGAATGCCGGGCTGCCGCACGCGCTTGCGCAGTTCGGCAAGTGGCATCTTGCCAACGGTCCGGGCACGCCCCGCACCGTTGGCGGCTGGACGAATTACGCGGGTTGCCTCATCGGCCAACTCGTGAGCAGCTACACGAATTGGAACAAGACCGTGAACGGCAGCACCACGGCCAACTACACCAACTACGCCACCACCGACCTCGTGAACGACGCCACCAGCTGGATTGCCGCACGCGGCACGAACGCGTGGTTCGTCTGGGCCGCGTTCAACGCGCCACACACGCCGCTGCACAATCCGCCGCCGGCGCTTTGCCCGAGCTATCCCGTTAACTCGCTCACGAATAATCGCCGCCAGTAT
>JAFMIX010000302.1 GCA_017853785.1 Verrucomicrobiales bacterium | reverse complement strand
GACGTGCCCCGCGTCATCCGCCCGGACATCCTGCTGACCGAAACCGGCTTCAGCATCACGGAGCTGGACAGCGTCCCCGGCGGCATTGGATTGACCGGCTGGCTGGGGAAGACGTATTCGGAGTCCAATCTCCAAAGTCCAATGTCCAAAGTCATCGGCGGCGCAGACGGGATGATTCGCGGCTTCGAGTCCATCTTCGGCGACGCGCAGCGGGTTCACCTCGTCGTCTCGGAGGAGGCGGCAACCTACAAGCCGGAGATGGCCTGGCTAGCCAAGCAGCTTGGCGATTCAAGATTTGAAGTTCGCAATTCGCAATTCACCAGCTTCGCCGAGGGCGACGCGGTCTATCGCTTCTTCGAGTTGTTCGATCTGCCGAATGTGGCGAACGCGGAACAGATTTTCACGTTCGCGGCGGAGAAGAAAATCCGCCTGACGCCGCCGCCCAAGCCGTTGTTCGAGGAGAAGATGTTGTTTGCGTTGCTGTGGAATCGGAATTTGCAAAACTTCTGGCGGCAGGAACTGAGCGAAAGATTCTTCAACCAGCTCAAAAAAATCATCCCTTACACCTGGCTCGTTGAACCCACGCCGCTTCCGCCGCACGCGGCAATTCCCGAACTCAACCTCACTGACTGGGCGCAGCTCAAGACCATGTCGCAGAAGGAGCGCGACCTCATCCTGAAAGTCTCCGGCTTCTCGCCCCAGGCTTGGGGCGCGCGCGGCGTCTTCCTCGGCAGCGACCTCTCGGTGGCGGACTGGAGCGCGGCGGTGGACGCGGCGCTCGCAAACTTTGAGACTTCGCCGAGCGTGCTACAACGTTTCCACAAGCCCGCGCTCGTGGAAACGAGTTGGTTTGATTTCGCGAAGAACGAGGTCGTGCCGATGAAAGGCCGCGCGCGGCTGTGCCCGTATTATTTCGTCAGCGGCGAAGGCGACAATCTCAAGCCGCAATTCGGCGGTGTGCTGGCAACCATCGTCCCGGCGGATAAGAAAATCGTCCACGGCATGGCCGATGCAGTGCTGGCGCCATGTTCCGCCGGTGAGCCGGTTGTTTGATCGACAGAAGGTGCTTGCCGCCGCCGGAAGATATCGTAGCGTTCTTCGTTTGCAAATCATCCCACTAAACTGCCATGAAGCCATCATTCCCAATCTCCCGCTGCTCTTTTGATGAAGGCAGGCTCGTGGACCAAGCCGTGCGGAAACACCAAATCGGGTTCCAGACCGGCCCCCAACCGCGCAGCAGCAAACATTTCCGGCTGGCGTGCGAACTCGCCCGCAACGGCCGCATCGGCAAACTCAAGGAAGTCCAGGTGTTTGTGGCCGCCGGTCTTCGGGGCGGGCCGTTCCAGCACGTGCCGGGGCCGAACGGATTCAATTACGACTTCTGGCTCGGGCCGGCTGCGCCGGCGGTTTATTGCAAGAAACGCTGCCATACATCATTGCCCTGCTCACGGGCAAGCAGCTGCAACGGAATCCCATCCGCGAAGTTTTCACCGGGCCGGCCGCGGCGGCCGGCACCGCGCTGCCCGCGCGGCAAAGGCGCGCGCCTTGCGATTATAGTTTCATCAGTTGCGCCGTCCGGGCGCCCTGAAATTTTAGGGTATCGGTGCGCGGGATTGACAGCGACCCTGGCCGCGAATTTATCATCGTGAACATCACTTCCGCCATTTTTCAATGCAGCGCGCCGAATCTGGATTCGTGCCCGGACGCGTCGCTGCCGGAATTCGCCTTCATCGGCCGCTCCAACGTGGGTAAGTCGTCGCTGTTGAATATGCTGGCGGGAAAGGAGCGCCTGGCGCGCGTCTCGCCCACGCCGGGCTTCACCAAGCTCATCAACTTTTTCACCGTGGACCGGAAGTGGCGGCTCGTGGACTTGCCCGGTTATGGCTTCGCGCAGGTGGCGCACGGCACCCGGACGCGATTCAATCGGGCGGTGGCGGATTATCTGGAGCACCGCAAGAATCTCAGCTGCATCTTCCTACTGATCGATTCGGGTTTGCCGCCGCAGGAGATCGATGTCGACTTTGTGCAGTGGCTGGCGGGGCATGCGCTGCCGTTCGTGATCGTCTTCACCAAGACCGATCGTCGCCCGCCGGAAGCCGTGGCGGCGAATGTCAAGGCGTTTACGGATCGGATCGCGCCTTGGTTCACGGAGTTGCCGGCGGTGCTCCAGTGTTCCGCCCAGACTGGACGAGGGCGGAGCGAACTGCTCGGCGTTGTCGCCGCGACCTTGGCGGAGGCTCCGGAGGCGGCTGTGCCCGCGCCGGCCGCCGCGTCGCTGCCGGCGGAAATCGAGCCGCCGTTCCGTTTGGAAGTGCGGGCGGCCAGTTTCCGGGAGAAACCCGTGTCTGCCAAAAAGCGGCTCAAGGGTGCGCGGCCTTGGTGACACCCGCTGCGCCGATGAGGGTTTGACAATAATTCTGTTTCCAGCCTCACTTTCTGCGCCGAGGCCTTGTGGTTGCGGTTGCCCCGGATGAATCCTGACCATGCCGACCAAACCTGAACGTCTGTCGCCCGGTGACTGCATCGGAATTATAGCTCCCGCCAGCCCGTCGGCGGCCCCGAAGCAGCTCGCCCGCGCCGTCGCCATGCTGGAAACGCTGGGCTTCAAGGTGCGGCTCGGCCGGAACGTCCGCCACCGCCGCGGCTTCCTCGCCGGCAGCGATCGCGACCGCGCGGGCGATCTCATGCGCGCCTTCACCGACCGCAACGTGAAGGCGATCCTCTGCGTTCGCGGCGGTCACGGCGTCACGCGGCTTCTGCCGCGGCTGGATTTTGAGACCATCCGCGCCCATCCGAAAATCTTCGTGGGCTACAGCGACCTGACCGCGCTGCATGCCGCGCTCCGGCGGCGGGCAAGCTTGATTTCGTTTCACGG
>JAFMIX010000040.1 GCA_017853785.1 Verrucomicrobiales bacterium | reverse complement strand
AGAACACCGCCAGGGCCATGTGCGTGCCGCGCTTCACGGTCGTTACCGGCTGCAGTGTTTCCGGCGCGAAGAACTCCACGTAATCCAGTCGCGCCAGCGGAGCGGCGGTCAGAAATTCCTGCAAATCCTTTTTCAGCCGCGCGGCGGCGATGGGCTTGCGCCGCACCGCCGCCCTCGCCGCTTGCAGCGCGTGAAAGAGAATCACGGCCTGCGCGCGCTCGTCCGCGTTGAGATACTTGTTGCGCGAACTCATCGCCAGCCCGTCCGCCTCCCGCGCCGTCGGCGCGACGATGAGCTTCACGGGAAAATTCAGGTCGGCGACCATACGCTGGATGACGGCGGCCTGCTGCCAGTCCTTCGCGCCAAACACCGCCACATCCGGCAGCACGAGGTTGAACAGCTTGGCCACCACGGTCGTGACGCCGCGGAAATGCGTGGGCCGCGCCGCCCCTTCCATCACGCGCGCCAGTTGTTCTTCGACGACGTAAGTGCTGTAGTTTCCGGCGGCTTTTCCCGGATACATCTGCGCGTCGTCCGGGGCGAAGACGACGTCCACGCCCGCCGCGCGGCATTGGTGGCAGTCGCGGTTCCAGTCGCGCGGATATTTGGCGAGGTCTTCGTGCGGCGCGAACTGCGTGGGGTTGACGTAAATGCTGAGGACAACTTTGCCGTGTTTGCCCGCGGCCTGCCGGGCGCGGCGCACGAGGCTCATGTGGCCGGCGTGCAGGTAGCCCATGGTCGGCACGAAGCCGATGCGCATGTCGGCGCGCTGCCATTGGCGGGCGAGCCGCTGCATGGCGGCGCAGGAGCGAACGATTTTCACGGCGGGAAGTTAGCTGCGGGTGCGAAAACAAACCCGCCGCGCCCGGAGCTGGGCGCGGCGGAAGTGGTTTGGTTGAACCTAGCGCTTGAGGAAATTCAGCGGCGAACTCTGCGGCATCTCGTGCGCGCAAGGCTGGTTGATGGGGGCGTCCGGTTCGATGTTGTTCGGCGTCACGATGCCGTGGGCGAGCATCCAAGCCTCGACCTCCTCGCCGCTGATGTCGGGGAGCATCTGGCCGTTGATCTCCACGCAGGGGCTCAGCATCTGGCCGCTCTTGGCGATCATCTCCTGGCGTTGCGCGGGGTCGTTGATGATGTCGCGGTCTTCATAAGGCAGGTCGTATTTGCGCAGCACGGCGCGGACGCCCTGGCTCCAACCGCAGGAGGGTTTCAAGTAAGCGATGATTTTCGGTTTGCTCATAATTCGGATAATTTATCTACGTTGCGTCCTATGATGCCACGGCGAGGCGGCATCGCAACAAAAACAAAATCAACCCGGCCCGGAATGCGGCGGGCATCTGTTTTCTTTACGCTGTCGCCGCATGGGTTAAGCTTCAGCCATGGTCGCGCTCGAGAACAGTCCGCTGTTCCGCCATCTCTCGGCCGAGGAATGGCGGACCCTCAAGGCTGCTGTGCGCGAAGAGCGCTTTGCCCAGGGGTTGGAGATCTTCAAGGAAGGCGACTCCGCCGCCGGCGTGTATATCGTTCGGACCGGGCTGGTCCAGACTTCCTGCATCATCAACGACAAGGTCCGCCACACCTTCGCCCGGATCGGGCCGGGAGATATCTTTGGCGAAATGGCCGTGCTGGAAAGCAAGCCCCGGTCCGCCACCGCCACCGCGTTGCAGGATGTCACGGTCTATTTCGTTCCGCGTGACACGATGCTGGCGCTGGTCGAACGCTCCCCGCGGCTGGCCATGGAACTGCTGCGCCACATCAGCGCGCGGCTGTGGGAGTTCAACCCCCAATCCGTCCGCGAGGTCATCCAAGCCGAACAGATCTCCGTCGTGGGGCGCTTCGCCCGCGCCATCGTCCACGACCTGAAAAATCCGCTGAGCATCATCAGCCTCACCGCTGAACTCGGCCAGATGCCCGACCTCACCCCGGAAGCGCGCCACGCCGGCGCCGCCCGCATCCGCAAACAAGTCACCCGCATCAACGAACTCATGAATGAAATCCTCGAGTTCGCCCAAGGCCCCGTCCAAACCTTCAAACTCAGCCGCGAGAACTACGCCGCCTTCGTCCAGGAAACCATCGCCGCCCTGCGGCCGGAGCTGGCGCTCAAAGAAATCACGATCGAATTGGAAAACCCGCCGCCGGACCTCCCCGTCGCGCTCAACCCCAAACGCCTCCGCCGCGTCTGGCAGAACCTGGCCCACAACGCCGCCGACGCCATGCCGCAATCCGGCAAGATCATCGTCCGCTTCCACCGGACCGCCACCGAGATCACCACCGAAATCGAAGATACCGGTCCCGGCATTGCTGCGGTCATCGCCGACCGGCTCTTTGAACCTTTCGCCACGCACGGTAAAATCCACGGCACCGGTCTCGGTTTGTCCCGCTGTAAAAAAATCATCGAGGACCACCGCGGCCGCATCAGCGCCCGCAACGAACCCGGGCGCGGGGCCGTCTTCGCCTTCACGCTGCCCGTCGCGCCCTGACCGGGATTTTCCACCGCTCCACCCTGTGAACCGCATCCACCTGCTTCCCGACCACGTCGCCAACCAGATCGCCGCCGGCGAGGTGGTCGAGCGCCCCGCCAGCGTCGTGAAGGAGTTGGTCGAGAACGCCCTCGACGCCGCCGCGCGCAAGATCACGGTTGAAATCCAAGCCGGCGGCCGCAGCCTCGTGCGTGTCACCGATGACGGTTTCGGCATGAGCCGCGACGACGCCCTGCTTGCGCTCGAACGCCACGCCACGAGCAAAATCAAGCAGGCCGAAGACCTCGCCGCCATCGCCACGATGGGTTTTCGCGGCGAAGCGTTGCCCAGCATTGCCAGCGTCAGCCGCTTCAGCCTGACCACCCGCGAGCGCGACAGTGATTCGCCTGAAGGCACCCAGATCATCGTCAACGGCGGCAAGATCACCGAGGTCAAGGCCGCTGGCGGTGCGCCCGGCACGAGCATTGAAGCCCGGCAAATCTTCTTCAACCTGCCCGCGCGCCGGAAATTTCTCCGCAGCGAGGAGACCGAAGCCGCGCACATCCAGCATTACCTCACGCTCGCTGCGCTGGCGCATCCGCCTGTCGCCTTCACCTTCATCAAGGACACGCGCCCCGTCTGGCAGTTGCCCGCGCAGCAATCCGGCGCGGAAATCTCCGACCGGCTGCCCGCCGTCCGCGAGCGCCTCCGCGCCCTCCTCGGTGACGTGAAGCTTGTCCCGGTAGATTTCACCGCGGCGCTCACCGCCGATGCCGCGCCCGCCGAGCCGGAAAGTTTTGAGACCGCTTTGCCGGCAGGCGCAGCGCCATCAACCATCAATTATCAACCATCGACTCTCCGCATCTGGGGCTTCATCGGCGCGCCCGGCGTGGCCCGCAGCACGCGCGAAGCCCAGCACGTTTTCGTCAACCGCCGGCCGGTGGAGAATCGCGGCATCAACTTCGCTCTGATGGAGGGCTACCACACCGCGCTGATGAAAGGCCGGTTTCCGGTCTGCTGCCTGTTTCTGGAAATCGACCCCGCCGCCGTGGACGTCAATATCCATCCCGCCAAGCGCGAGGTGAAGTTTCACCGCGAATTTGAGATCCGCAAACACGTCGCTGAGGCGGTGCGCGTGGCGCTGCTGGCTTTCCATGCGGGAGAATCCAGAATCCAGGATCCGGAATCCAGGATTGCCCCGCCGCCCGCGCCGGTGCGGAGCACTCCGGAACTGACGCCGCCCGTGCTGCCGTCGTTTCCACAATCACCCCGGCCCGCACCCGGATGGCCCGCCCGCCCCGGCCCGCAACCGCCTTTGCAAATGGGCTTCGCTTCGGCGCCCGCCGGTTCCGCGCTCCGCATTCCGCACTCCGCAATTCCTAGCCCCACGCCATCCGCCACCCTCCCTCCTCCATCTTCTGCCGCTCCCGCCCCGCTGTTGAGCGTGCCGCTCCGGCTTGTCGGCGTCATCGGCAAACTCTACGCGGTGCTCGAATCCGACCGCGGCCTCGTGCTGCTCGACCAGCACGCGGCGCACGAGCGGATCCTGTTTGAGCAGATGCGCGCCCGGCTGGATCGCGGCGACCGGGCGCCGTCGCAAAAATTGCTGTTGCCGGAGACGGTGGAGCTTTCGGTGCGCGACGCCCATTTTCTGCGCGGCCAACTGGCCGGCCTCGTGCGGCTGGGCGTGGGCTTGAGCGAGTTCGGCGAGCGGACGTTTCTGCTGGATGCGCTCCCGCCGTTCGTGAAGGTGCCGGACGCGCGCCGCTTTGTGCTGGAACTGGTGGATGAACTCAAGGCTGCCGGGGTCGAGGTGAACGCTTCGCGGCTCGGCGAGCACGTCATCACCAAGACCGTCTGCCGCCATGCGGTGAAAGCCAACGACCCGCTTGCCGGGCCGGAATTGGAAAATCTGGTGGAGGATTTGCGCCGGTGCACGATGCCCTACACCTGCCCGCACGGTCGCCCGACGCTCATCGAGATGAACTACCGCGAGCTGGAGAAGAAGTTCGGGCGGACGCAGTGAATTTTCGAGGTCGGACTTGAGCCGGCCGGCTTCCCGGAAATTTAGTTCTTCACTTTTTCCGCAGGCGGCGTCGTGCTGGGGAGTTCCTGCGGCAGGGAGATGCGCACCACGCCATGCTCGCCGGTCTGCGAGGGGACGATTTCCATTTTGCCGTGGTGCGTCTCGATGATGCGCTGGCTGACGGTCAGGCCGAGGCCGAGGCCGACGTTGCGGGTGGTGAAGAAGGGCGCGGCGACTTTGCCCGCGACTTCGGGGGTGAAACCGGTGCCGTTGTCCTTGATCTCGATGTTCAGGTTGGGGGCGTAGCTGCCACCGAGCGCGTTTTCGAGCAGACGGATTCCAATCTGCGGGTCGGCAGGATTGGATTGGAGCGCGTTGAGAATGATTTCGGACAAAGCATGTTTGAGCGCGGGGCGGTCGCCGGTGACAATGATGGGCTTGCCGGCGTCTTCGCATTTGAGGCGGGCGGTCTTGCCGGGCTGATATTTCTGCGCTTCGGCGTAGGCTTCCTCGATGAGCGGCGCGAGGGGGAAGGCTTGGGGTGACACGAGGCTGTCGCGGGCGAGAAAACGCATCTGGCTGGTGAGCCTGGAAATCCGCTTCACGCCATCGGCCAGCGCGACGTCGAGCGAGGCGCGGAACTCGGGGTCCTTGTAGCGTTCGGCCAAAACCTGCTGGTGCGTGGAGAGCGGCACGAGGGCGTTGCCGACTTCATGGGCGATGCGGTCGGCCATGGTTTTGACGAGGCGGAGGTTGGAGGCTTCAATCTCCAGCTGGCGCAACTGTTCGCTCTGCGTAAGGTCTTCCACGACGAGCAGCGCGGCGGTGGGCAGCAGGGAATCGTGGCGCTGGAAGGGAACGACGTTGATGCTGAACACCTGGCGGCGCGGTTCGCCTTCGGGCTCGTATTTGAAAGTTTCAACGGCGGTGCCGGTCTTGAGGACCTGGTAAATTTTTCCGCCGAGCAGCTGCGGGAGGTCGGTGAATTCGAGATCGCCGCTGCGCGGGCCGGGGCGGGCAAAGAGGCGGCGGGCGGCCTTGTTGGCGTGAAGGATGGCGAGGTCGCGGCTGACGACGACGCAGGCACTGCTGAGTTCGCGCAGGACATCGGCCATCATCTCGTTGTTGGCGGTGACCTGGTCGTGCAGCCAGATGTTCTTGATGGCCAGGCCGAGCTGTTCGAGGAGGTGAAAAATCAGTTCGAGCTCGTGGTTGCTGAGCGGTTCGCCGGTGATGCGGCCATCGAAGACGGCCACGCCGATGAGGTTCTCGCGGTCGAGCACGGGCACGGCGACCTGCGCGCCGAGGATTTCAAATTCCTTGGCGGTGCCGATGTCATTGCGGGTTTCCTCGCTCTGGCGGCGGAGGATGCGGCCGGAGCGGACGAGTTGGCCGCCGATGCCTTCTTCGAGGGATAGTTCGAGGTGGTCGAGCAGGCCCTGCGGCAGGCCCACAGCGGCGGCGGAGCGCAGGCGGCGGGATTCTTCGCGGGGGCTGCCGAGGGCGGCCGGGGCGGGGCGCAGGAAGATGGCGGCCCGGTTCACGCCGAGGATTTCGCGCAGCAGCAGGAGAAATTGTTTCAGCAACGCTTCGGAGTCGAGCGAGTGCGTGAGGATGGCGGAGAAATCACGGAGGGCTTCCCAGGTCTGGTTGGGATTGGGGCCAGCGTTGGATGCTGGCGGCGCGGCAGCGGCAGATGTGCAAAATGCGGTGTCGGCGGCTGGGCTGGGGGGCGTGGCTGCGGGGGCGTCCCAGAGGCGGGTCAGCACGGCGTTGAGCATCCGGGCGCGGACGGGTTTGCCGAGGATGTGGGTGACGCCTTTGAGGTAGGCTTCCTCTTCCCATTCCCAAGTTTTGTTGGCGGTGAAAACGATGACAGGGATTTTGGCGCTGCGCCGGTGGAGTTTTTCGATGAGCCAGACGCCTTGGATGTTGGAAAGGTCGAGGTCGAGGGCGCACACCTGTACGAGGCCGTGGGCGAGCAGCGGCTCGGCCTCATCGAGGTTGAGGCGGTGGATGACGCGGTAGGCGGCGGGATTGAGCGCGGCGCGAATGGCTTCGGCCAGACCGGGATGTTCGGCGATGACTAAAAATGTTCTCAAGGCTGAATGTTTTCCGGAGTGGCGCGCCCTGCCACCGGCTGCCGGAACGTAAACGCTTCTTGCAGAGGATAAGCCAGAGTGGAGGATTCGGGTCAACTTTTTATCTTATGAATTCCGGGTCTGCTCCGGGATGAAAAACACCCGGCGGCGAGTCCTGTTTCGCTCTCGGGGAAAACCCGGGCGGGGGCGGTGGTGGAAGTTATTCCGACGATATCAATTTTTCCCAGACCGCTTCGTTGAGGAGGACTTTTTTGAACAGGTCGGGGTCCTCGGCGGCGGCGGGGTGGTGCGGGTTCAACGGCAGGGAGATGGTAAAGGTCGCGCCCTGACCCGGCTCGCTGGTGGCGGTGATCTTGCCGCCGTGATGGTGCACGATGAAATAGCAGGCCATGAGGTTGATGCCGTATTCCATCGGGGTATCGCTGCGCAACACGAAGGGGTCGAACACGAGCCGCAACGCTTCCTGCGGCAGCCCGGGGCCGTTGTCGCGCACCTGAAGCGTGATGCGGTCCCCAGTGGCGCTGGCGGAGAGGGTGACTTTGGCGCCGGCAGGGAGGCTGACCGCCTCGTCCTTCAGCAGCAATTCCAGCAGCCGTTCAAACTTGGGCCGATCCGCAAGCAGCGCGGGGAGGGAGTCGGGGATGAGGTTTTCGACGGTGATTTTTTTCTCGGCCAGCAGGGGCGCGGTGGTCATGACCGCAGCGGCGACGGCGGCGCGCAGTTGAATCTCGTCCCGGAACTCCACCGAGGTTTTTTCGGAGGCCGCCCAGAGGTCCTTGAGCATGTGGTTGATCTTTTCGATCTGCACCTGGACATTCAGGTAATACTCTTTCCAGAAATCCGGGTTGCGAATCTCATCGGGGTTCTGCTTCTCCTCCTGCAGTTTCACGGGCGCGAGGTCGAGGAAGGTTTTGACGGCCTGGAGCGAATTGCGCATGTGGTGGCTCAAGCCCTGCGCGAGCAGCCCGAGGCTCACGATGCGGTCGGCGATCATCATGTTGTGGAGCACGGACATCTTTTGTTTGAGCAACTGATCGCGCTCGGCGTGCACCATGAAAAATTCCAGGCCGCGCTTGAGGGTGTGCTCCAATTGCGGGGGGTCCCAAGGTTTGGTGACGTATTTGTAGATCGCGCCGGTGTTGACGGCGGCGATGGCGGCGTCCATGTCCGAATAGGCGGTGGCGAGGATGCGGATGATGTTGGGGCGGAGTTGGCGGGCGCGCTCGAGCAGCCACACGCCTTTTTCGCCGGGCATCCGCTGGTCAGTCATCAGGAGGCCGATGTCGTCGCGGTGTTGCTCCAGCAATTTCAAGCCTTCCGCCGCAGTGCCCGCGGTGAGGATGCGGAACTGGTCGCTGAATGCCCGCGCAAACATCTTCAACGACTGGGCCTCGTCATCCACATAGAGAACGGCGAATTTTTTGTAGTCGTAAGAATTGTCCATAGCCTCGGCGCGCCTGTTTAATGTCAGCCTTGGACCGGAAACTCCAGCGTAAATTCGCAGAACCGACCCGGCTCACTCTGCACCCGGATGCGCCCGCCGTAAGATTCCACGATTCGGTGGCTGATGCTCAGGCCCATGCCCATGCCGGCGCCCACGTCCTTGGTGGTGAAGAAGGGGTCGAAGATCTTGCCCAGATGCTCGGGGGCAATCCCGGTGCCGTTGTCGTGAAAACTCAGGACGTTGTATCCGTTTTCGACGCGGCTGGAAATGGTGATGGTCGGAGCTTCGCCGGCGGGGAAGGTTTTGGTCTTCAGCGCGTCGAGGGAGTTTTCGATGAGGTTGAGGCAGACTTGGATCAACTTGTTCTTGTTCGCGTGAAGCAGCTGGCCGGCCAGCAGGTTTTTTTTGAGCCGGATCGTGACGCTCCACTCATGGCTGACGAAGCGCAGCGAGGCATCCACCAGGTCGGAGATGAGAAATTCCTCCCGGCTCTCGTCGTCGTGGTGGGTGAAGCCGCGCAGGCTGGAGACGATGTTCATCACGCGGTTGAAGCCATCCTCCACGTCCTTGACGACCTCGGCGTAGTCGGCCTGCTGTTCGGGCGCGAGGTGTTTGCCTTTGTTGCGCAGGGTGTAGAGGCCGGTCTTGACGAAATTGAGCGGGTTGTTGATCTCGTGGATGATGCCCGCGCTCATGCGACCGAGCGACGCGAGTTTCTCCGCCTGCACCAATTGCGATTCGGCTTCCTTGATCTGGCGGTTGGCGGTTTCGAGCGCGGCGTTCTGTGCTTCCAAAGCTTGCTTGTTTTTATCCAACTCAAACCGCAGGGCGAATTCCCGGAACCGCGCCTGTTCCTGGAAATACGTTCCCACCACCACGATGATGTCCATGAGTGCGATGAAGTAGAAGTTGGCGAACATCACGTCCGAGCCGGGATAATTGCCGCACCAGACACCCGCGCCGACGTAGAGGCCCAGCACGAGCAGCACGGCCACGATGCTTTCGCGCATCGTCCAGTGCAGCACCGCGCCGACCGCGAGCAGCACTAGGTTCAGCGCGGCGTAATAAGGCGAAGCGAATCCGTCCGTGAGCAAAATCATCACCGCCAGAAACACCACCGGCAGCACGGGCAAGATCACGCCCAGCCCGCGGCTCAGTTTCCGCCCCTGCGCCGTGTAGAGCAACCCCCAGATGATCCCGGCGATGGCGGAGCACGCCAGGCGCAGCCAGAAGAACGGCGCCAGCTTGTCGGGATAGACAAAATAATCCGCCGTGCTGCCCAGCGGCATGAGCGTGACCACCAGCGCGCAGCCGACCTTGGTGTTGGCCAGACGCTGCTCCGCCTGGTCCGTGGCGAAGGCGGCCAGCATCTCGGGCGCGGGCTGGGAAAAGATTTTATTCACGTTCGGGCTTGTACGTGGTGAAAAACAGATTCACCCCGGTCGCGTCGGATTTAACGGTGCAGTTGTCGGCCGCCGCCGCCGCCGGCTTCAGGGCCGTCAGGTCTGCTTGCCGCCGGTAAAACAGATGCCACTCCATGATTTGGTCCATGGTGATGCGGCGGGGATTGCCCGCATCCACGTTGGTTACCAGCAGGCGGCCGCCCGGCGCCAGCGCGGCGTAAAACAGATCCATCAACTGTTGGCAGACCGGCCGGCTCAGATAATCGAACAGCCCGGCGCAATAAACGAAATCATATGGGGCCGCCATCGTATCGGGGGTCTGGCTGGATTCCTTGAAGAGCTGGTGCACGGATTTTTTTACATACTCGAACCGGGTGCGGCGCCGGTGCCGGGCGGCGGCCCGGGCGAGGACGGTCCGGCAATGGGCCAAGGTTTCCTCGTTGAAATCCAGCAGCGTGAAGTGCGCGTGGTCGGCGAGAGGGCTTTGCTCCACCAATTGCTGCACCTCGTGCGCGGGGCCGCAGCCGATGCTCCAGATGCGCGCCGTCCGCTTGGCGCTGGCGGCGCGGGCGATGGTTTCCTGGAAGCAGCGGCCGAGATGCCGGATGCGGTTGCGGTGCGCCTCCGCCGGCGGCTGTTGCAGAAACCAGTGGTTGATGATCTTCGCGTAGAGCGTGGCGCCCTCGCGCGGCTGGCGCAACATCATGTTCACCATTTCGTAATCGCCCGCGTAGCCGAGCGGCTTGGTGAAGCAGCGGTGCAGAAAGGGTGCGGCCAGCAGCAGCGGATGCAGTTGCCGCCGGGCGAAAGTCTGGTGGGCCGGCCACAGCTCCGGCTCGATGGCGTGCAGCGCGGTCTCAAATTTTTCAAACAATTCCGTCAGCAGCGGCAGGACGAGCGGGTCCAATTCCGCGCCGAGTTCCGCTGCGCCGGTCAAGCCGGGCGCGGTGCGGAGCCCGGATTCCACCTGGCCCAGCCAGAGGCGCAGGGCAGCGAGAAAACTTTCCATGTCGGCCACCACAACTTTAAATTCCGGGGACAGCTTGGCCTGCTGTTGCCAACCGGCGAGGAAGCGCTGGAATTCCTGGGGCAGTTGCCCGGGCGTTGGCGCGGCGGCGAAGCCGGGCCCGGCCCAGCCGGTTTCTTCCAGCGTGGCGTGGCAGATGATTTTGGCGCCGGCATCAAGGACGTTGCTGACGACCGCGCGTCCGGCATAAATGGGGCGCCGCTGGAAGATGATCTTGAAATTTTCCAGGTTCGCGGAAAGCCGGGGCGCGCCTGCCGGATGGTAATGTTCCCAAACGACGGTGTGGCGGTTGAAGTGCAGCGGCACGCCGCGTTGTGGTTGGCCGGCGGTGGCCTGAAACGTCACCTCCGTCTCCGCCACGGCCGGCGCCGGCGGCGTTGATTGTGGGGATGCCGGCGCCGCGGCCGGCCGGCGGGGGGGATTGCCCGCGGTCTGGCCAGTGCTTTTGTCCACAAAAGTCATGCTGCGTTGAGAATGAAATATCTGTTCCGCCAAAACAACGCGATTGTGACGCTTAAAAATTCAGCCCCCACGTCAACATCACGGCGTGGCTGATAAAGTCATAGACGCCGTCGGCAGATTGCCCGGCGAACTGCGCCGGGGTGGAGGACGGCGTGCTGCCGGTGACGGTGCGGGCCGGGCCGTAGCCGAACTGGTAAGCCACATCGAAATTGTAGCGGCGGGCTTTGAAGCCGGCGCCGAGGCTGAAGCAATGCCGGTCCAGATCGGCGGCCAGC
The DNA here is from genome assembly GCA_017853785.1 of Verrucomicrobiales bacterium. Lineage (GTDB taxonomy): Bacteria > Verrucomicrobiota > Verrucomicrobiia > Limisphaerales > JAFMIX01 > JAFMIX01. The sequence goes on along the minus strand of JAFMIX010000040.1, from coordinate 1,627 downwards.
GGGGTGTAATAATCGTCCGGCACGGAATTCTCGTTGAACAGATAGCCGGCGCTGACGTGCCAGCCATTGTCGAAATAGCGCGTCACGCCGAAGGAATACATCCAACTCGCCTGCCAGTTGAGCGTCACCGGCGTGATCGCCCGGAACGGCGTGCGCGGCGGCGGCGGGGTGGTCATCTCGATGTTGACCGTGTCGAAGCTGCTCCAGTCGGTGTAATCGGCGTTGAATTCAAAATTCCATTTGGGCGTCGGGCGGTAGGAGACGCCGAACCCGGCGGTCAGGGGAAAATCAAAGGTCGCCTTCGCGTCGCGTTGCACGGGCGAGGAGACGCCGCGGATGGGCTGCAGCTCAAAGTCGGTTTCGCCTTCAAAGGTGACGCTCGTCGCGCTGCGCAGCGTCGCGCCGAACGCAATTTTTTCGTGGGGTTGCCAGCGGAGGCCGAGGGTATATCCGGCGCTCCACCCGTCGCCGGAAAATTTGAAGAAGTTGGCGAAGCGCGAGGGATACGGCAGCAGGTCCTGTTGCAGATTGATGCGCGCGTAATCCACCATCGCACCCGCCGCGAAGGAGAGGGTGGGGGTGAGGCGGACGGCCATCACGGGGCTGAGCCGCAGATACGTCAGCGAGCCGTAGGTGGCCACGGTTTCGAAGCCGGTGGTCTGCGGCCAGCGGATGCTGCCGCCATACGGCGCGTAGATCCCCACGCCGAAACTCACCGGCAGTTTTTCCAGCGTGTGGGTGGCAAAGAAGTTTGGGGCGGCGGCGTAGTTTTTTTCGATGCCGTGGGTCTCGCCGCCGTTGAGCCGGCGATAGCTGGGGTCGAGCCGGATGGCGTAGAGGCCGCTGCGGATGGTGCTGTTGGTGAGTTGGGTGATGCCGGCGGGGTTGTAGTAGACCGCCGCCGCGTTGTCGGCGGTGGCCACGAACGCCTCGCCCCGGGCGGTGGCCAAGCCGTCCTGATCCGCCAGCCGGAAGCCGTTGGCGGAAACCCGCGCCACCGGAACCAGCCCGGCGGCGAGCGTCGCCAGCAGGATGACGATCCGGCCGGTCATGGTGCGGGGGTCTGAAATCAATGATGTTATTCCCATCGGGACGCTGTGGGCAGTAGCTTACCTGCCGCCGGCTGCCCAGCCAGCAAAATACTCAGCGGCCGTTCTGCGCAGTTGATTTGGCCGTTTTCAGCCGATTTTCCCTTCCCGGAGGCCGGCGACAGTGGTCGCGCCGACTCTCCACTTTACATTATTTTGACGCGCCATAATCTCACGCGGTGATTCGATTTGCTTCGCTAACTTGGTTGTTGGTGTGGCTTGGCGGGGGCGTCCATTCGGCCGCCGCGGCGTTCAGTTCCCTTTATGTCTTTGGGGATGGGGTTTGCACCACGACGGACAATGTCCAGAGCTTTCCTTTTTCCACGAACTATTTCGGCCAGCGCTATTGCAACGGCCGGGTTTGGGTGGAGGTTTTGGCGCAGCGGCAGGGGTTGAGCTACGATTCCAACAAGAACATTTCCTATTTTGGCCACGATAGCTTCGAACTGGTCACCAACGTCAACAATTTCATCACCCCGCCCGGTGCCACCAACGCACTCTTCATCGTCTGGGCCAACAACGCGGATATGTATTATTCG
>JAFMIX010000301.1 GCA_017853785.1 Verrucomicrobiales bacterium | reverse complement strand
CAAGGCTTCAATGACATGGTGGGATCCTATCCACGGACCGACCCGGCGAAGGGCAAGAAGAGTGGCAAGGACTACTCCGAATACAATCGCCTCCTCGCTTGTCTTATCCGGGACGTGCGCACGGACTTGGCCGCGCCGAAACTGCCCTTCGTGATCGGCGTCCTCGGCGTGGGCGGTGAAACTGCGGGCGAAAACACCGAAGCTTTCCGCAAGGCCATGGCCGCCCCGGCCGAAATGGCTGAGTTCAAAGGTACCGTCGCCAACGTTTTCACCGAGAAATACTGGCCGGCGGACCTTGATGCCATCAAAGAAAAGGCCAATGCCATCAAAGCTGGGAGCGGAGGAAAAAAGAATCAAAGCAAGCAGTCAAAGACTGAAGCCAAGTTGAGCGAGCAGGAAACGCGCGCCAAATTGGAACAAGCCCTGACCAAGGACGAGCTGTTCCTGCTGAACAACGGGATTTCAAACCAGGGTTTTCACTACTATGGGTCAGCCAAGTTCTTCGGGCAAATCGGCAAAGCCTTTGCCGAAGCGTTGGTGGACCTGAAGAAGGACGGGCATAAGTAGTACGCCTTTACGAATTCCCCTACGAGCCCTGTTATTTGGCTAGCAACTTTTTGAGCGTGGGTTCCATCGCCTCGGCCCAAACCCGGTAACCGGCTTCATTGGGGTGTAGCCTGTCGGGCATGATCTCGCGCTTCAGGCTGCCGTCTGGGTTCAAAAAAACGTGGCCGATGTCCAGCCAGTAAACGGTTATATTGTCGGCGTATGTCTTGATGATGTCGTTGATCTGTTGGTTGCGGATCCGGCCCGGGTCATCGGACTTGTCGCCGCGTGGGAAGATTGGCATGAGCAGGATTTTCGACTGCGGCAACTTCGCGTGAATTTCCTTGAGCAGGGCGAGGATGCCATAAGCGGTGTCGGCGCCCTTCTGTTCCGGCTCGCCACGGTTGTTGGTGCCGATCATGACCAACACGACCTTGGGGTTGTGCTTTTTCATTCCATCGAGCCCGCCATGCTGGAAGTGCCAAAGCATGTGGTAAGTGCGGTCACCGCTTGAGCCGATGTTCACAGCGTGTCGTCCGCCGTAGAATTCATCCCAGACAGGTTTACCGACGCGGGACCAGCCGAAGACGATGGAGTCGCCGACCATGAGCAGGTCCACGTCCTGTTCGGCGACCCAGCGCTTGCGGTTTTCGTGGTGTTTCATCCACAGGGTCCATCCGCTCTCGCCCGGCTCGGGCCTGGCCATGGCCGTCGTCGCCGGAAGGTCGGTCCGGTAATTGGGATCCTCCCATGGCTTGAGCGATGCACCGGATTTCACGCTCGGCTCGGTGCAGCCAGACAGCGTAACCAAAGCGATAAAACCTAACTGTAAGATGCTCCAATTTTTCTTATTTCTTTTTGACCTGCCTGTTTCCGCGAATTCCGTGTGATGTCCAAATGAGCCAATGGCAATGAAGACAGCATCTGATAGCGCATAAAGTCAAGGGCAGGGTTTGCCTTGGCCAGCTTGACGGTCCTCAAGCGAACTGGCAAAATTTGAATAGATGCCAGCGTAGCTCAGTGGTAGAGCAATGGTTTTGTAAACCATCGGTCGCCGGTTCAATCCCGGCCGCTGGCTCCACTTCACCATCCCCGATGAACATTTGTCATAGCGAGCCTGCCGGGTCGCGGTCTGGCGGCGGACTGCGGGCGGGCCGGCGGTGGAAAAAGTTTCTTTCCCGGCTGACGGTTTTCTTTTCATTGCTGTTTGCAGCGGGGCCGCTCTTGGCGCACGAGGTCATCGCCCGGTGGTCATTTGATAAACTCACCAATTCGGCGGTGTTCGAGGAGGTCGCCCGCCGGCCGGACCAACTCAGGGGCTACACCGATCCTGTTGCCGGCCTCGGCGCGGCGGCTGTTCAGTTTGACGGCTACACCGGGTATCTGGAGCGGGCGCGGTTCGGGCGGGATTTGCCGGCGGCGTTCACCGTCAACGCGTGGGTGGCGTTGGAATCGTATCCTTGGTTTCGGAGTCCGGTGTTTGATCTGCGCGGCGGCGAAAAGCAGGGTGTGGTGCTGGGGGTCAACCACGCCGGCGAGCTGACGGCGGCGTTGGGAAGCCTGGACAGTTGGGCGGAAATCACCGGGCCGCTGTTGCCGCTGCGGCAATGGTTGATGTTGAGTCTGGTGGTGGGGCCGGGGCGGGAGGCGCGGTTGTATCTGAATGGTCTGCCAGCTGGCGAACTGACGAACGCGCCGACGCCGGGCGCGACGGCGGAGGATAAATTGACCATCGGGCGCAATGCGGTGCTCGAGCCGTGGCCGGATTACCAGTATGTCGTGAAGAACAATTTCGCGTTTCTGGACGGGCGGCTCGCCGAGGTCGCCGTGTATGGCGGGGCGTTGAACGAGCCGGAAATATTAGAATTGTACGAAGCCCGGCGGCCGTTGCCGGCGGTGCAATCGCCGCCGCGGGTTTTCCCTGCATTGCCCGCCGGGCCGGCGGAGTTCGGAGCGGGCTACACCCGGCTGAATTACACCCGGCAATGGGACCGGCTGTGGCGGACGGGGGATTACCCGGATGTGTTGGTGCGTTTCGCGCGGAACAAGTGCCGCCTCGTGTTCTGGCGGGGGACGAGTTTCGTGCCGTGTTGGGTGACCGATGACGACGTCTGGTACACGAACGAGTGGCTGGAGACGTGGGGGCGGGATGTGGTGAGCTGCGCGGAACCGTTGATGGACCGGGCGTGCCGGTTCAGCCATGTGCGGCTGATCGAGAACACGCCGGCGCGCGTGGTAGTGCATTGGCGCTACGCGCTCGTGGACACGGAATATACGCCGGTGGCGAAGGATGTGGACGGCCAGGGTGAGTGGGCTGACGAATTTTACATCATCT
>JAFMIX010000300.1 GCA_017853785.1 Verrucomicrobiales bacterium | reverse complement strand
AGAGCCTTGCCGCGCAGGAACAGGAAGGTTTGCAAAAACGCGCCGTGATGGCCGAGCGCATCGCCGAGCTCGAAGCTCGCGAACGCGCCTGCCAGCAGACCGTCACCGAACTGACCGCGAGCCTCGAATCATTCCGCACGCAGCGCGATGCCGCCACCGCCGCGCTCACCGAGAGCAAGGTCGCGCTCGCCACCGAGGAGCAGATGGTCGCCTCCCACCGCCGCCAGCAGCAGCCGCTGGAACAGCGCATCGCCGAACTCACGCAGGCGCTGGCGCGGTTGCGCAACGAGGTCTCCGCGTTCGTCACGCGCAAGGCGCAGGCCGAGGGCGAAATCGTCGAGTCGCGGCAGCAGATCGAGAAGTTGCGCCACGACCGCGAGCAGGTGAACGCGCAGGCCGCCGAAATTTCGCAGCAGAAATCCGCGCAGGAAACCGGCATCGCGGCGCGCGATCAGGCGTTGCGCGAGCAGCGGCAGCGACTCACGGAAATCCAGTCGCAGCGCGGCAACATCGAAGTCGAACTCGCGCAGAAAAATATGGCGGTGCAGAACCTCCGCGAGCGCGTGCAGCAGAAATACCACGTCAACATCGACGACGTCCGCAGCGAGTGCATCACCATCACCTATGCCGACGAAGGTCCGGCCAAGGTGCAGACGCTCACGCCCGAGGAAATGGCTGCCGCCGGTGCCGCGACCGATTGGGCGGAAGTCGCCAAGCAGGTCGAGGCGCTGCAGGCCAAGCTGGACGAAATGGGCCCGGTGAACCTCGTCGCTATTGAGGAGTACGAAGAGACCGAGCAGCGCCACCAATTCCTCACCAAGCAATACGACGACCTCGTCGAGGCGAAGTCGCAGTTGCTGGAAGTCATCAACCGCATCAACACGCAGACGCGCGAGATGTTCGTGACGACTTTCAACCAGATCCGCGACAACTTCCGCACGATGTTCGTGGAAGTCTTCGGCGGCGGCAAAGCCGACCTCATTCTCACGGACGAAAATGACGTGCTGGAGTGCGGCATCGACATCGTCGCCAAGCCGCCCGGCAAGCAGCTCCAGACCATCTCGCTGCTCTCCGGCGGCGAGCAGACCATGACCGCCGTGTCGCTGCTGTTCTCAATCTATCAGGTGAAGCCCAGCCCGTTCTGCGTGCTGGACGAGTTGGACGCGCCGCTCGATGAGTCCAACATCAACCGCTTCATCCGCGTGCTGCAACGGTTCATCATGCACTCGCAGTTCATCATCATCACGCACAACAAGCGCACCATCGGCATGGCCGACGTGCTCTACGGCGTAACGATGGAAGAGCACGGCATCAGCAAAATCGTGAGCGTGAAGTTCCACCGCTCCGACGAGGACGCGACCGGCCAGAAGCTGCTCGTGCCGTCGCCCGCCCGCCCGGTGGAAGCGGAGGAAGACGCGCCGCATAAACGTGAGGAGACGATGGAGGTCTCCAAGGCCGAATAACGGCAGAATAATTCAAACAAACGAAAGCGGCCTGCGATAACGCAGGCCGCTTTTTTGCCCAAAAGCGCGGCGGCTCTGCGGCTGACTGAAGTATCGAGGAGGCGAAATTGCGCGGCCGCCACTACAATCGGGGCTGGCTGGTTGAATTAGTTTTCCCCACAGTCTCCATGAAACCTTTCTATGCAACGCATCGTCTGGAGTGCTATAATCCCAACCAGATGACGCCATGAACCAAAACGAGCATCGTGCCCAACCGGAGGATTTCTTTGTCACCCGCCGCCAGTTTCTAAACCGCATCGGCATGGGCGTTGCCGGGATGGGTTTTGCCTCGATGTTAGGCGGTGAATTACTGGGCGCTTCCTCCCCCGCCGCGACCGCGGCGAGCCTCAATCCGCTCGCGCCGCGGCCACCGCATTTTCCCGCCAAAGCCAAGTGCGTCATCCACATCTTTGCGCAGGGCGCACCGTCGCAGGTGGACACTTGGGATTACAAGCCGGGGCTGGCGAAGTTCGACGGCAAATCCATTCCCGGCACGAACGGCGTGGCGATGGCGTCGCCGTTCAAGTTCCAGAAGCACGGCAAGTCCGGCATCGAAGTCAGCGAAGTTTTTCCCAAACTCGCCGAGCACGTGGACGAGATGGCCATCATCCGCTCCATGCACACGGACATCCCGGCGCACGATGTCGCCACGGTGATGATGAACACCGGTTCGGTGCGCGTCGCCCGGCCGTGTGTAGGTTCGTGGACGGTCTACGGGCTGGGCACGGAAAACCAGAATATGCCCGGCTTCATCTCACTGCGGCCGAGCGGCGGGTTGCCCGGCGGCGGCTCGCAGAATTGGCAGTCGGCCTTTCTCCCCGGCGTCTATCAGGGCACGAGCGTCAACACCTCAGCCCGCACCGTGGAGGAAATGATTCAAAACATCCGTAACCCCTACATCTCGCTCACCGAACAACGCCGCCAGCTCGACCTCATCCATCAACTCAACGACATCCACGCGAAGAATCTTCAGAAAGACGCCCAGCTCGAAGCCCGCATCCAGGCATACGAAATCGCCTTCAAGATGCAGACCGCCGCGACTGATGCGTTCGACATCCAGAAAGAGCCGGCGCACATCCGCACCCTCTACGGCAATTCCAGCCAGGGCAAGCAACTGCTCATCGCCCGCCGGCTCGTCGAGCGCGGCGTGCGGTTCGTGCAAGTATGGGCGGGCGGCTGGGATCATCATCAGGACCTCGAAGACAAGCTGCGCGAGAAGGCGACCGAGATCGACCAGCCCGCCGCCGCCTTGCTCGCCGATTTGAAACAACGCGGACTGCTCGACAGCACGCTCATCGTCTGGGGCGGGGAATTCGGCCGCAAGCCGGTGAAGGACCGTAACGGCAACGAGAATCCCGGACGCGACCACCAGAACACCGCGTT
>JAFMIX010000299.1 GCA_017853785.1 Verrucomicrobiales bacterium | reverse complement strand
CGGGACCTGCCAGCTATCCCCGCCATTGCCGACCGGCCCCCACAGGGAGAAGGCGGAGGCGCACTGAACACCCGCCACCACCACGGCCACCCCGAAATAACGCTTTAACATTCGCACCATAAAAAATTTGGTTTAGCGCAGCCGCACAATCCGGTAAAAAGCTTTGACGCCGGCGTTGCCGACATACATTGAATCCGCAGCCCCGGCCGCAAAGCGCGCCCCGCCCACGTTCGTCCATTGGCCGAAACTCGTCCCGACCTGCACCTGATACATCAGGCCGGTTTCCGTGTTCCAATCCAAGAACAAGCCCTGCGGCGTGGGCCGCAGGCGGACGCGCAAGACACTCGCCGCATTCGTGGGGTTCGTGCCCGCCAGCCATTCGTTCAGATTGGAAACGCCGTCGCCGTCACTGTCTGCAAAAGGCGAAGGCCAACTAAACAAGTCATAGCCAAAGTTTGCGATCATCCAATCGTAAGGAATGCCGCCATATGTCAGAGCGCCATAAGTCGTGTTCGTCGTGGCGGCCGAGAGCGGGGAAGTGCGTCCATCGGTCAGCGAATACGCCAGCCGGAAAGAGTGCGAGCTGCCCGCCGCCAAGCCACTCATCGTCCACCAATTGTTCGTGACGGATGCCGTGGGGTTGGCCGCGCCGTCCACATAAACCTGGTAACCCGCCACGCTGAACCCTTGCAACCCCGGCCACGTCACGCTCAGGGCATTGGAACTCAAAACCGTCACATACGGTGCGTCCGGCGCCAACAATGGCTGGGTCGTGGTGGCATAGCGCTGGGCAAAAAGATCGACGCCTCCAACCCCGCCCACAAAACTGCTCCACACCGTCAAGAAGCGGGAGACGCCGTCCGACGCCACGCAGGGAAACTTTTGGAAACTGGCCGTGGTGGTGTTGACCCGGAATTCGGCGCCGACAGGCGCGCCGTCATTCTTGAGGAACTGACCGTAAACCCCCTCGCGGGAACCATCCTGACCCATGCTGGTCCAGACCACCAAGCAGTTCGTGCCCGCAAAGCTGATGCGGGGCGCGAATTGATCGCCGTATCGGCGGGTATTTGCGCGCCGCACGGGGCCGCCAACGCTGGCGCTGGAAAAGACCCGGGCATAGACATCCCAACTGTTTGTGGCAATGGAAAGCGCATCCTTTTCGCTCCAAGCAATCGCAAACCCGCCGCCGGGCACTGCCGTGACGCTGGGATTGGCGCAGAGGTTGGTGGCGGTGTTGACCAAAAATTCGCCCGCCGCCGCCGTGCCGTCCGCGTTGAAGACCCGAGCGTAGATATCAACCCCATTGGCAAACCGCTGCTCCTCGGAAACCCAAGCCACCACGAAGCCACCGGTGCTCAGCGCGGCGACCGCCGGCGTGCGCTGATTGTTGGCCGTGGCCTGGTTGACGGAAATTTCGCCGCCGACCGCCGCGCCCGCCGGCGAAAGCAGCCGGGCATAGACGCCCCGCAGACTGCCGGCGGCTTCCTGATTCCAACTGCTCCACGCCACCAACACATTGCCGGCAGCCAAAGTAGTGACGGCCGGATCCTGCTGATAATCGTTGGTGAAAACATTCACCGGGACATCACCCGCGATCCAAGTGTTGCCCGCCGAAAGAAACCGGGCGTAAATCCGCTGCAACCCCGACTTGCCGCCCTGCCAGACAAAGGCCGCCCCGCCACCATTCAGCAATGAAACCTGCGGGCGCTCCTGATCATCAACTCCGATCTCATTGACGCGGAATGAACTCAAAGACCCGGACAAACTGCTGTCCAGCTTGCGCGCGCTGATGCCCAGACCGTTGCCGTCCGCGTTATTCTCCTGCCACACCAGAAAACCGCCGCCCGGCTTGATGCTGGCCTGGGGATACACCTGATCTCCGGCCAAGGAACCCGCCGGGGCGTATTCACCGGCTTCGGCGGTGAAGTCCGCCTGCCCCCACACCAACGCGGGGCTGACCAGCGCCAGACCACACACAGCCAAAACCCCACGAACATGCAGCGAGATTGACATAAAAGCTCTAAATGTTAGCTGACATCACCAACCGGTTCAAGTTTGGGACAAGCATATGATATGACTCCAGCCAACGGGATTCAGGGTAATGCTTCTCAAGGCGCCGCCACGGGCCGCTGCGGCGGAACCATGGTCTGCGCGAAAGGCATCTCTTCATCCGTATGGATGCGGTTACCCGCGGGGTCAATGATGGTCGGCGTCACAAAAATGAGCAGGTTCTTCTTCTTCTTATCCGCCGATTCACTCCGGAACATCCGGCCCACCAGCGGCAAATCTCCAAGCACCGGGACTTTATCCTTTGTCTTGACCACGGATTCGCTGATTAAGCCGCCCAGCACCACCGTCTGCCCGTCCCAGACCACGACGCTGGTGACGACCTGCCGCACCCGCAAGTGGGGCAACGGCACCTGCTGCACCAGCGCATTGCCGGTGCTGCCTTGGGCTTGCGCGGAAAAATTCGCGGTATCATAACCGACGAATTCTGTGATGGTCGGAATGATGGTCATCTGGATGGAATACTCATCGGCCGAAACCGACGGCAAGACATCCAAAGTCGGTCCAAACGGCAACTGCTCGACGATCGGCACGATCGTGGAGCCAACGGCGCCGCCACCGTTGTTGTTGTTGTTGTTATCATTGTTATTTCCGCCGCCACTGCCGGTCTGGTTCGTATCCAGGTCCGTGACGATGGACAAAATATCAGTCACTTCGATGTGCGTCTGGCGACCGCTCAAGGTGGTGACCGAGGGGGCGCTGACCACATCCACGCCATCACGCTGCTCCAGCGCGTTGATGACCACGCGGAACTGCGGGTCGGTCAAAATGCCGGTCAAAGTGCCGATCGCCGGAGCGTTGAGGCCATTCCTCAAGCCGCCGGTGACCAAAGAATCCGCCGCTGATTGGGCAAGGG
>JAFMIX010000298.1 GCA_017853785.1 Verrucomicrobiales bacterium | reverse complement strand
CCATTGCGATGAGCGCGGTGTCGCTCTACTACTACCTGCAGGTGCTGAAGCAGATCTATGTCGCCGACGTGCCGCAGGGTGCGGGCGAATTGAAAGCGCCGGTCGTCAGTCAGATCGTGCTCGGCTTGCTCGCCGGCTCGGTAATCCTGTTCGGCTGCGTACCGAACCTGCTCGTCGAAAAACTCACCGAAGCCATCAAGCTCGCGGGCTTCTGATCGGAGCGCTGGCCTCCGGCCCGGCGTGTTTCAAAAAGTTCGCCCCAACGCGCCGGGTCAGGAGACCGGCGCTCCGCTACCGAAGTATTTCCTTAGCCGCCTTCACCAACACCGCCGCTTCTGCGGGCGTGCCGATGGTGATACGGAGATAGCTCTTCACCTCCCGCGCGCTGAACCAGCGCACCAAAACCTTCCGCTCGCGCAATTTTTGCAACCACTCCTGCGCTGGAAACAGCGGCGGTTGGGCAAGGATGAAATTCGTCTCGCTCGGCAGCACGCGGAAGCCGAGACGCGTCAGGTCGCGGCTCAATTGCTTGCGCGTGGCGACGATAGCGCGGAAATTCGCGCGGTAATGGCTGAGGTCGTCGAGCGTGGCCTCGGCAGCAATCTGGCCGAGGCCGTTCACATTGTAGCTGTCGCGCATTTTGTGCAGCGCGTCGATAAGTTCCGGGTGGCCGACAAAATAGCCGACGCGCTGGAAGCATAGCGAATACGCTTTTGAGAACGTGCGCGCAACGAGGACGTGCGGATATTCGAGCGCCAGCTTCAACGCGTTTTCGCGGGCGAAATTCACGTAAGCCTCGTCCAACACGGTGACTCCGCGCTGCGCTTTGCAGAGCGCTTCCAAATCCGCCGTGGCGTAACCGCGCCCGCTCGGGGCGTTCGGCGTGGTGACAAACGTGAGCGCCGCGTTGAAATTCCAATGCTTGCCGCGCTTGAGTTCCGCGACGCTAGGGAGCGAGAAGTCAGGCTTGAGCGCGACGGCGTTCTTAGCTGCGCCGTGTGTGTCTGCCAAAACCGGGTAGAGCGAGTAGCTGGGGGTGAAATATTGAACTGTTTCGGAGGGTTTAGCTCTGCGAAACCCTAAATTGGGGCGTCGTAGAACTCCGCCCTCCGATGGTTCAACGAACGTCCGCACCGCCAACGCCAGCAGTTCGTCCGAGCCGTTGCCGACGATGATGTTGTCCGGCGAGCAGTGGTGCAGCTTGGCAAGCTTCGCGCGCAGTTTGTCAGCGGCGGGATTGGGATAGAGCCGCAGGCGTCCGTCCACCGCCACCTTGACCGCCGCCAGAACCCTGGGCGACGGCGGGTAGGGGTTCTCGTTCGTGTTGAGCTTGATAAGGCCCTTGATCTTCGGCTGCTCGCCGGGAACGTAGGCGTGCAAGTCGTGGACGAGCGGGCGGATGAGTGATTTCGGAGATTTCATTATTTTACTCGGACTTCAGCCGACTTGCCATGCGCCCCCAAGCCTTCCAGCTCCGCGAACTTCTTCACGGCAGGCAAAGCTTTCTTGAGCGAGGCGCGGTTGTATTCCACCACGCTGGTGCGGCGTTGGAATTGATCCACGGTCAGGCCGGGGAACGACGCGCCTGCGCCGCCGGTGGGCAGCGTGTGGCTCGGGCCGGCGACGTAATCGCCGAGCACCGTCGGCGAGAGGTGGCCCAGGAAAATCGCGCCGGCGGTGAGGATGTCCGCGGATACTTTGCGGGCGTCGCGCGTCATCACTTCGCAATGCTCCGGCGCGAGCTGGTTGGTGAGCGCCACGCCGTCGGCGAGCGAGGCGACTTGGATGAGATAGCTGTTGTTGTCGAGCGCGCGTTTGATGTAGTCGCGGCGGGCGAGCTTGGGCAGCTGCTTGGCGATTTCCTTTTCGACGGCTTTCAGCAATTTTGCGGAAGTTGTGACGAGCCAGACGCGTTCGTGGCCGGAGCCGTGTTCAGCCTGCGCGAGCAGGTCGGCGGCGGCGAACTTGGGATTCGCGGTGTCGTCCGCGAGGACGAGGACTTCGCTCGGGCCGGGCAGCAGGTCAATGGCGACGTGGCCGACGAGCAGGCGCTTGGCGGTGACGACGTAGGCGTTGCCGGGGCCGAAAATCTTCTGCACGCGGCGGATGGTTTTTGTGCCGTAGGCGAGCGCGGCGATGGCTTGCGCGCCGCCGACGCGGTAAATCTCGGTCGCGCCCGCGGCCTTCGCGGCGAAGAGCAGGGCGGGGTTGATGCCGCCGTCCTTGCCGCAGGGCGTGCAAACGACGATCTCCTTGCAGCCCGCGACTTTGGCGAGCGTGATGGTCATGAGCGCGGTGGAGACGAGCGGCGCGGTGCCGCCGGGGATGTAGATGCCGACGCGCTGGAAGGCGTCGAACTTCTCGCCGACGCTCGCGCCGTGGGAGTTTTCGGTCTGCCAGTTGCGGCGTTTGGATTTGCGGGCGAAGGCGGCGATGTTCTTTTCGGCTTCGGCGACAGCGGCGCGGAGGCTTTCATCGGCTTGCAGCGAGGCGGAGAAGATTTCGGCCTGCGTGACGGCAAGCTGGTTGGCGGCGAGTTGCGCCCCGTCAAACTTGGTGGTGAATTCGAGTACGGCGGCATCGCCGCGGGCGTTGACCGCGTCAATGATGCCGCGCGTGCGTTGCTCGATGACGGGGTCGAAAAGGCTGGAGGGCGCGGTGACTTCGCGGAGGCGGGCAGTGTAATCTTTGTCGGTGTGACGAATCACTTTCATGCTGGCAGGCTAGGGGAAACCGGCAGCTGAATAAAGGATTATGCGCGCGCCAAGGCGGCGTCCGGCTTTCGGCTGGACGCTCAATCTGGGGTTGTTATCCTTGCACCGTCATGTCAACCCACGTGCCCACTCCGCCGCAAAAAATCAATCTCCGCCGCCCGGACATCCTCGAAGCGGTGCAGGCGCAGGTGCTCACGCACTATCGCAGCGAACTGGTGGAG
>JAFMIX010000297.1 GCA_017853785.1 Verrucomicrobiales bacterium | reverse complement strand
GCTTGTGCTCGGGCCGTTCCAAGGCCGCCCGGCGTGCGTGCGGATTCCCCTCGGCAAAGGCGTGTGCGGCACGGCGGCAGCGCGGCGCGAAACCGTCCTCGTGCCGGACGTGGAAAAATTTCCAGGCCACATCGCGTGCGACGCCGCGTCCCGCTCGGAGATCGTCGTGCCGTTGATCAAAGGCGCAAAACTTCTTGGCGTGCTGGATCTGGACAGCCCAAAGTTGAACCGGTTTGACGGGCTGGATCAGGCGGGGCTTGAACAAATCTCCAGGGTTATCGCAAACGCATCGGGATTTTAATCCGCCGCGAGACCAAACCCACCGTTCACAGTCTCTTGCCCGTCAGCCGCTCGTAGGCTTCCAGATATTTCGCAGAGGTCTTGGCGACGACGTCTTCCGGCAATTTCGGGCCGGGCGGGGTTTTGTCCCACGTCAGTGTTTCGAGGTAGTCGCGGACGAATTGTTTGTCGAAACTCGGCTGACCCTTGCCGGGTGCGTATTGGTCGGCTGGCCAGAAACGGGAGGAATCGGGCGTAAGCACTTCATCGATGAGGATGAGCTTGCCCTCGAACAGGCCAAACTCAAATTTCGTGTCGGCGATGATGATGCCTCGCTGCCGAGCATAATCGCGTCCGGCCTTGTAGATCATCAGGCTTAAGTCGCGCGCCTGCGTGGCAAGGTCCTTGCCGACGATGTTGCAGGCCTGCTCGAAGTTGATGTTTTCGTCGTGGCCCTGCTCCGCCTTGGTGGACGGCGTGAAAATCGGTTCGGGCAATTCAGAAGAATCCACGAGGCCGGCGGGCAGCTTGATGCCGCAGACGGTCTGGGATTTTTTGTATTCCTTCAAGCCGCTGCCGGAGAGATAGCCGCGCACGATGCATTCGATGGCGAGCGGCTTGGCTTTCTTCACGATCATTGAACGCTTTGCCAGCTTGGCGGCATGAGGCTGAAGATTTGCGGGCAACGGGTCATTGGCCTTGGCGAGCAGGTGGTTTGGCACGAGCGCGGAAAATTTCTCGAACCAGAAATGCGAAATCTGCGTCAGGACCGCGCCCTTGTGCGGAATGCCATTGGGCATGATGACGTCGAAGGCGGAGATGCGGTCGCTGGCGACGAGCAGGAAATTTTCGCCGAGGTCGAAGACTTCACGGACTTTGCCGGAGCGGACTTTTTTGATGCCGGGGAGGTCGAGTTGTAAAATTGGATCGTTCATGCGGAGGCCAATATGCCGAAAGCCATGGTCGATTCCAGTTTCAACTTGAAAAAAATCGGGCGGGGCGCGGGTTTGGATTGTCAGCGGCACGAAAAAACGGCATTAACATAGACGCATGAAGCACAATTCATATTTTGAAGGCAAAGTACAAAGTCTGGCCATCAGCACCGCCGAGGGGCCGGCGACGGTGGGCGTGATCGAGCCGGGCCAATATAGTTTCGGCACGGATTGCGTGGAGCATATGCACGTCGTGGCCGGCACGCTCAAGGCCAGGCTGCCAGGCGGCGACTGGAAAAGCTACGGGCCGGGCCAATTCTTCATCGTGCCCAAGGGCGTAAAGTTTGAAGTCGAAGCCGGCGGGGATGTGGCATATCTGTGTTACTACCAGCGCTGAGCCGGCGTGTTTGTCCCTTGAACTTTGGCGGGCGCTTCGCATCATCGGGCCATGAATTTCCTTGTCACTGGCGGCGCCGGCTTCATCGGCTCCCACGTCTGCGAACGGCTGCTCCATGATGGCCACGCAGTGTGGGTCTTGGACGACCTCAATTCATTCTACGATCCGCAGATCAAGCGCGCCAACATCCGTGCCATCCAGTCGCTCGCCAAGCCATTCGAGTTCGTGCAGGGCGACCTGACAGATGTGGTCACGGTGAATGAACTGATCGGTGGGGTGAAGTTCGACCAGATCATTCATCTCGCCGCGCGCGCGGGCGTGCGGCCCAGTCTGGAAGAACCGGCGCTCTATCAGCGCGTGAACGTGGAGGGCACGGTGAACATTCTCGAAGCGGCCCGCAAATCCGGCTGCAAGAAAATCACGATCGCGTCTTCGTCGTCGGTGTATGGCGTGAATGCGAAGACGCCCTTCTCGGAGGCAGACCCGATTTTCTCGGCCATCTCGCCCTACGCGGCGAGCAAGCTGGCGTGCGAAGCGCTCGGTCACGTTTATCATCACCTCTATGGATTGGATGTGATCATGCTGCGCTTCTTCACGGTCTATGGCCCGCGCCAGCGTCCGGATCTCGCCATCCACAAGTTCGCCAAGCTCATCGCGGCGGGAAAGGCCATCCCCGTTTTCGGCGACGGTTCGACGGCGCGGGACTACAGCTTCATCACGGACATCGTGGACGGCATCGAGGCCTGCACGCGGAACGAGTTCGGCTTTGAGATTTTCAACCTCGGCGAGTCGCAGGCCGTGACGCTGTCGCGCTTGATCGAGCTGCTGGAAAAATCGCTCGGCAAAAAAGCCTTAATCAACCGTGAGCCGGCGCAGCCCGGCGATGTGCCCATCACGTTCGCCGACGTTTCCAAGGCGCGGGCGAAGCTGGGTTATGATCCGCACGTGAAGATTGATGCCGGCATCCCGAAATTCGTGGAATGGTTCAACCAAGTGGCGCGCGAAGCGTGATCCGATTGTCTACCGTTGTTCCAAAAAACTCCCACCTTCATGACCGAATCAACTTCACCAGCGGCGCCGGATAAACATCATCTTACTTTCTTCCGGCAGAGCGGCTGGATGATGATCGCGACGACGGGCGGCGGGGTCTTCATGATGCTGGTGCACAAGTTCGCGTGCCGGATGCCGAAAGACGAATACGGCGTGTTCACCACGCTGCTCCAGACCGTGGCGATGATGAGTATCCCGGCGGTGGGTTTGTCGGGCGTGTTCGCGCACCAGGCGGCGGGCGCGATGACGCCGGCCCACGAACGCGAACTGGCGGGGGAGATCGG
>JAFMIX010000296.1 GCA_017853785.1 Verrucomicrobiales bacterium | reverse complement strand
GCGTCCAGCGTCTGGCGGAGAAACTCCGCGCGCGGGTTGTGGGTGCAAATGATGAGGGAAAGCGGCGGCATGGTATCAACCGAGAATTTTGCGTCCCCACTTGGCGAGGTGCTGACGAAGCCGGTATTTGAGGGGGATTTCAGCGCGCAAATACTCGAGGTTGGCGGTCCGGCCCTCGGCGTCGCCCGCTTTTTTGAAAAACTCAGCTTGTATGACCGCCAAATAGGCCAGCAGCGTATAGCCCCGATGCGGTTCAAAATCTTCGTGCTCCGCCGCGAGCAGTTCATTGAACCTTTGCATGTCGCGCAAGTTGTCCGCGGTGCGCCAAAGCCGATTGGTCTCGTTTCCCTGCGCCGTACGGTAGCATGCCAGCACATCCGGCAGCACGACGCCGCCGGCCCGAGATATGGCACGCACCCACATTTCACAGTCGAGCGCGAAGCGCAGGTCGGCGCGAAAGCCGCCGTTGGCCTGGTAAAAATCGCGCCGCACAGCCACCCCGGGACATTGAATGGGATTGCCGTAAAAAAAATCCGCCACAATACGGCCGCCCTTTTCCAACACCTGCACCCGTGGCCCGACACCTGTGATGACACCCACGCCATCCACAAGGAACGACCGGGTCGCCAGCAGACTGGGCGCGGGCTGCATTTCAGCGGCCCTCGCCAGCGTGCCGTAGAACCCCGGCAACACATAATCATCCTGATGCAGGATGTGAACCCACCGGCCGCGGGCGCGTTCGATGCAAGTGTTCCAGCAACCGGCCAATCCGAGATTTCGAGGGGTTCGCGAGCAAGCGACCCGGTCGCCCGCGATGCGACGAACCAGCGCCGCCGTATCTCCGGCGGGCGAGCAATCGTCCACCACCTCAATCTGCATCTGGTCGCGGCCGGGGTCCTGCTGCAAAACGGATTCCAGCGCCTGCCGCAGGTAATGTTCCGGGGGCCGGTAAGTCGGGATCATCACCGACCAAAAGGGCAGCGCCGGATTGGCCTCACTGGCAGGAGTGGTTTCGTTTGTACTGACCGGCATCATAACGCTCGCGAGCCTACAAATTCGCCGCTTCCAAGACAAACGCGGCCTGATCGCCCCTGCCCTCGCGATTCAGACGTTCGGCCTCGTTCGAGAACTCGTTGATCTGTTCCGCCCTAAAAACGCTGGCTGATTTGTCGGTTTGGTAGGAACGCGCGTCCACCAGCGGGATATCGCGCGCATACTGCTCGCTCCCCCAGAATTGAAATGCAGAAGAATCATATTCCACCCGCGAAATCTTCAGCCCGGCCTGCTGGGCCAGCACCGCCATGCTCTGACGGGTCTGGAGAGCGATATGACGCGGCGCATCCAGTTGCACCCAGTTCTCCCGATAGCGGGCGGCGGCATCCGAATCGGCAAGTGGAATGCGGATCAGGATCTGCCCACGCGGAGCCAACAGCCGCCGCGCTTCTTGCAAAGTTGCCTTCGGATCCTCCACGTGCTCGAAGACGTGATGAAACATGACCAGTTCATATTGTCCGTTCGCGTCCTCCAACCTGCACTTGTCCACGCGCACACCTCCGTCGTATTCGGCGGATGCAGGAAGGAATGGATCAATTCCTCTAAGATCGGAAAAGCCACAATCGCGCAACATCAACAGATTCGCGCCTGAGCCGCAGCCCACATCAAGGACGGCCCCCGTGAAAGACAGAGGCCGGGCCATGAATCCCAACCACGGCGGAATGGTCGCCGGCCGCAGGATCCCCGCGAACAAGCGACCGCGAACACTTCCCCAACCCAGCAGATGCCTGGTTAGATGGGGAGCAACGAACTTTCGCTTGAGCACGGCCTTGAACGAACCCGCTCCACCGGGCGGACGATCATAGGAGTAATAAGTCGCCGGGTAGTAATCACCGAGATTGGCGGGAACACGATCAATCTGCAGGCAGCCGCACGCGGCGCAACGAAAGTAGGAGAACTGCTCGCGGCGCCCAAACATCATCTCGCGCGGACGCAGCCATTCGGCCACCTCGGCGCTGCCGCAAACCCGGCAACGGGGCGTGGGAGGTTGTGCGCTCATCAACCGACCACCTCCGTCCGCGTCTCAATCATTGGCCGCACCACTCCGGGCAGATGGCCGGCATAATCGCCGCGCGCGGCAGCCCCCTCCGTTGCCTCCAGCACCGTGAACGCCACCGCATCAGCCTCGACGAAGTGAATCTCAAAAGGGTTGTACGTTGACGCCGCCACCTTCACCGTGACACGACCCTCGCTAAAAAAGTTTCCCGGGATGCTGAAGACCGTCTGATACCTGCCCGGCGCCTTGGGCTTCGCCTTCCAACCCGAGTGCCAGTCGTGCGAAATGAAGATGAGCGTTCCGTCGTCTGCAAACAGGTGAATGTTAGGAATCAAAACCTTTCCATCTTTCAACACGCGGTAATGCATGCGAATCTCCACCGGCGATTTGATGTCCATGTTGTCGGCCGGCTTGCCGTCGGCCAAGACTTCCACGGACTCCAGCACCACCCATTCGCTCCCCGGCTGGCGGCCGTTGTTTTCCCAAATCCTGTGTGAAGTCATGGCTGCGCCGCCGGCCAGGTATTGGGAGCAGATGAGGCTGGCTTCGCCTTGGGCGCGGACCCGTCCCTCATGCATCCAGATCGCGCTTTGGCACAAGCGCGTCACTGAGGCGATCTGATGGGAGACAAAAATCACGGTCCGCCCCCCGGTCGCAACGTCCTGCATCTTGCCCAGACATTTCTTTTGGAAGGCGGCATCGCCCACGGCGAGGACTTCATCAATGATGAGGATCTCCGGTTCCAGATGTGCGGCCACGGCGAAGGCCAGCCGCACATACATGCCACTGCTGTAGCGCTTGACCGGCGTGTCGAGAAAGCGTTCCACCTCAGCAAAGGCCACGATCTCATCGAACTTGCGGCGGATCTCGGCGCGGCTCATGCCGAGAATGGC
>JAFMIX010000039.1 GCA_017853785.1 Verrucomicrobiales bacterium | reverse complement strand
GCGAAAGTCGGCGTGCTCGTCGAAGTCGGCGCCGGCAAGGAAGCCACCGTCGCCCGCGAGGAATTCAAACAACTCGTCCGCGACATCACCCTGCAGATTGCCGCCGCGCACCCGCAGGCCGTCACCCGCGAACAGCTCGACCCCGCCGTCATCGCCAAGGAAGACGAAATCAACCGCAACTCCGACCGCCTCAAGGGCAAGCCGGCGCAGGCGATTGACAAAATCCTCGTCGGGATGCGCGAGAAATTCTACCAGACCCACTGCCTCGTGGATCAGGGCTTCGTCAAAGCGAACGCCGAGATCACCGTCAAGGAACACATCGGCATGGTGGGCAAGCAACTCGGCGACGAGATCGTCATCCGCCGCTTCGTCCGCTTCCAAGTCGGCGAGAGCGCCGCGTAAGCCAGAGATTCAAACAACGAAAAGGCCGTCCGCGAGGACGGCCTTTTTGCCGGGCGCTTCCGCCCTTGCCGAATCCTCGCCACAGACTATCTTGCACCAGAAACAACAAACACCTGCCATGATCGAAGACACAATCAACAAGATCGAAGCCCGCATCCAGACCGCCGACGCCATCAAGGACGAACGCAAGGAGGAATTGTTGCAGCTCGTCGCCACCTTGAAAGCAGAAGTCGTGACCTTGGCAAAAACGCATGACGAGGAAGCACAGAGCATCGCGCGCTTCGCGGAAATCTCCACCCACGAAGCCACCCGCGAGCAGCAGAATCCGCAGTTGTTGAAATTCTCGCTCTCCGGCCTGACCGCTTCCGTGGAAGACTTCGAGAAGTCACATCCCACGCTTACCCACGTCGCCAACGCCATCAGCCGCGCCCTTGCCAACCTCGGCATCTGACTGCGTCAGGGAAACTGCGGCTTATCCGTGCAGGGCTCCAGCCGCGCTATGGCCGCCATGAGTTCATCGGCGACTTCTTGGTAAATCTCCTTGAGCCGTTGCTTGCCACACGTCTTCGCCTCCGCGCGTAACACCGCAAGGTCCATCGGCTTGCCGTATTTCACAACGATCTGATGCGGTCGGGGAAACTTAACGTGGCGGCCGTAAGCCTCAAACGTGCCGAACACCCGCACCGGAATCACCGGCGCGGTGGACTTGATGACAATCAACCCGATGCCGGAACGCGCCGGTTGCAATTTCCCGTCCCGCGTGCGCGTTCCCTCCGGAAACAAAATGATTGCCCCGCCAGCCAAGAGCCGGTCCAGAATGGCCTTCAGCCCCTTGGCACCGCCGCCATCACGATCCACCGGCACCGCCTGCCACGAACGCAACAACCAGCCGATGCCCGGATAGCGGAACAATGATTCACGGGCGAGATAGTTGATGTCGCGCTTCAACGCGGAACCGACGAGCGGGGGGTCGATGAAGCTCGCGTGGTTGCTGGCAAGGATCGCCGGGCCGGTCAGCGGCACGCGCTCCGGATTGCAGACGCGCCAGCGGAAATAGACCGCGTAGGTCAGCCGGAACAACGTCCAGCCGATGCGATACGAGAGGTTCATGCTTTTACCGGGCGGCGCTTGTCGATTTCTGCGATGATGCGGTCCGCCGTCGCCTCGATGGACTCGCCGGAGTTGTTGATCGTGACCGCGCCCAGCGCCACCATCAGCGGCGAAGTCGCCCGCGAACTGTCGCGCCGGTCGCGTTCCGCGAGATTCTCGTTCACGCCTTCGGCGGCGCGGCGTTTATTGCGCTCTTCCAGGTGAGCATCGAGGAAAAATTTGTAATCCGTCTCCGGGAAGATATTCGTACCGATGTCGCGGCCCTCCATCACCAGATCGCCGAAGCGGATGCATTCGCGCTGCACCTTCTTCATCCACTCGCGGACCTTTTTCACCTGCGCCACGAACGCCACGGCCACACTGGTCTCGGACGTGCGGATTTCTTTTTCCGGATAATAACCGTCCACCAGCAGCCGCACGCTCCGCAAGGCATCGTCCTGCTGCACACATTCCAGTTTGGTGTTCCACTTCTGGCAGAGCGCGCCGATGGTCTTGTCGTCGTGCAGGTCCACGTGTTTCTGGAGGCAATACCACGCTAACGTGCGATACATCGCACCAGTGTCCACATAGACGTAGCCCAGCTTGCGGGCGATGCACTTGGAGGTCGTGCTCTTGCCGCTCGCGCTCGTGCCGTCAATCGCGATTACGATGGGATGTAGTGCTTTCAAAATAAATTCAACGCTGCTGCCGCGCAGATTAAAGTTGCCCAGTCCGCAAGCGTGCTGAAATCAATTGCGCCCTTGCGCCGGACATTTCAGCCCGCAAACAAATCTTCACCCGTCAGCCGGCGCGTGCGTTGGCCGGCCTTCACCTCCCAGATCTCCGCGCCCAGTCCGTGCGGCGGCGCGGCCGCCAGCTTCTGGAAGAAATTCGGGAACGTCTTCTTCACGCAGGCGGGATTCTGGAGTCTTATGCCGGGCACTTTCAATCCCAGAATCCCGAAACACATCGCCATGCGGTGGTCGTTGTAGGTCTCGATCTCCGCGCCGTGAAGCTGCGACGGATAAACTGTGAGCGTATCGCCTTCCTCTATGACCTTCGCGCCGCACTTGGTCAACTCCGTCTGCAACGCGACGACACGCTCGCACTCTTGGACGCGCAGACGACCGAGGTCGGTCATATTGCTTGGCTGATTCGCAAAAGGCGCGAGCACAACTCGTGTCATGATACTGTCTGCTAAATGATCTTTCCGGGACACCTTTTGAAAGGAGTCGGGAAGTGAATACAGGATGCCCGGAAAGTCCTGATCAATTTGCGAACGAGACTTTGGCCAATCACGAACGATCACAGAGAGGACAACTTGAGTCGGCAGTAGCTGCTTGGTTTCATAAGCCGACAGGACGCGAGCAAACTCATCACGCGTCAAAGTTGGAGCATCCTTTCGGCTTAACAAGTCTTTGGTAATCGGGAAAAGCCAACCTGCCGCCCAAAAATAGCTCCCACTGCTCGCATCCGGCTCGATTTGAAACCGGCCGCCGCGTTTCGGAAACGCCTCGATCAGCTTCGTCGTCATCACTACATACGGCGATTCCTCCGCGTTCTCGCCCACCACCTTCACGTCCCACCCGCCCTGCCCCGCGCACAACAGCAATGCCGAGGCAAACTGCGAACTCTCCGCGATGCTCACCGTGCAGGCACGCCTTACATTTTGGATTCCGGATTCGGGATTCTGGCTGATGACCGCCGGCAACTTGTCCCCGGTCGCCTCCACACGATAGCCCAGCTGGCGCAAGGCCCGAAACAACGCCGCCTGCGGCCGCTGGTGCATCCGCGGTACGCCGTGCAGGCGATATACGCCGTGGCCCAGACAAACCATGGCCGCGAGAAATCTTGCCGCTGTGCCCGCGTTGCCCACGAAGAGGTCCAGAGGATTATCCGCCGTGCCGCCGCCGGGAATGATCCCGCCGCGACCGTATACCGTGATGGTCCGGTTGCACCGCTCCGCCGGATCGGCTGCGACGTTCACCATGAAGCCAAGTTCCTGCAAACACTCCACCATCACCTGGGTGTCCTCGCTCCAGAGTGCGCCGGTGAGCGTCGTCTCGCCGTCCGCGAGCGCGGCGAGGACGAGTGCGCGATTGGTGATGCTCTTCGAGCCGGGCACGGTGATTTCCGCGCGCACCGGCGCGGTCAACGGGACGATTTCGATGAGTTCAGGTAAGGGCATTTTTTAAGCCACAGATGAAACACAGATTGAACCCGGATGAAAACCATCCGCAGATTTCACAGATTCATGCAGCTTTTTCGGAGAACAACCCATCTGCGGAAATCTGTGAAATCTGCGGAAAAGAAATCTGTGTTTCATCTGTGTCAATCTGTGGCTGAATTCATTCCTGCGAAGGCGAGGCGCTGCAGGCGCACCAGTCATCGCGGCGCTGCTTCGCGGTTTCTAAAAACTTGCTGATGGCCTTCGCGTCGCCTTTGGCCAGCGCCCGCTGGAATTTCTGCAAGTCGGCCACGAATGCCTGGAGCGACTTCGCCAGATTCCGGCGGTTCGCCAGCGCGATGTCCCGCCACATCTCCGGCGAACCGGAGGCGATGCGGGTGGTGTCGCGGAAGCCGGTGGCGCAAAGGGCCGCCTGCTGCTTCGGCGCTTTCGGATGCAACACCCGCGCGGCGAGCGTAGCGGCGACGATGTGCGGGAGGTGGCTGGATTGGCTGACGAGTTGGTCGTGGGTTTCGGGCGCGAGCGGGAGCACACGGCAACCGACGGCTTGCCAGAATTTTTGAACCTTCCGCAACGCCGCCTGATTCGTGCGGCGGGTGGGTGTGACGACGCAAACAGCGTTGGCGAACAAGTCCGCGCGCGCGGCGGCGACGCCGGTTTTCTCCGCGCCAGCCATCGGGTGGCTGCCCACAAAATGGCCGCCCGCCCGGCGCACGAGGCCGCAGATATCCTTCACGACGCCAGTCTTCACGCTGCCGACGTCGGTGACGATGGCGCCACGCTTGAGGGCGGGCAAAAACTGTTTCACCAGCGGCTGCATCTGCGCGATGGGCGAGCAGAGGATGACGAGGTCGGCGTCGGAAACGGCGGCGAGCAAATCGGTGAGGACGTAATCGAGCGCGCCGACTTTTTCATTCTCGGCAATGGTCGCGGCGCGCCGGGCATAACCCGCGGTTTCGCGCGCCAGTTTGCGGCGCCGGATGGCCAGCCCCAGCGAGCCGCCCAGCAGGCCGACGCCGACGATGGTGATTTTCCGAAATTGCACGCGCGGAAGATAGCGGAAGCTGGCGGGTTCGTGAATCGTTAAATCGCCGGGCGGTTCAGACCAGTCGCCGCTTCCCGCACGCGTTCCAGAATCACGTCCGCCAGCAACGGCTCGGTGCCGACGGACGCGGAATACCAGATCAACTTGCCCTCGCGCTCGGTGGGGTTGCGCCAGGTCGGCTGGCCGGCGGCATGGCGCTCCTTCACGAATCGCTCCGGCTCGCCCAGCAGCACGGGGATGTCCTCGACCGCGTGCAGGCCGTCGCTGATGAAGAACGGCACGACCACGATGTGCTTTGTTTTCACAGTTTGCCAGCAACCCTTGATAAACGGCGCTTCCTCCATGAAGACCGCGCCGACTTCGGCATAGATTTTCAGGGCGCGGATCAGGTCGGCCTGTCGTTCGACTGCCTTGCGGGAATTGGCGTTGCGCCCGGTGCCGTGGCCGGCGATGAGCAGCGTGGTGTCCCCCGGTTTGGGCGCGCGCGGAAAGGGAAATCGCGCCACGACCTCCTGCGCCCGGGCGAGGATGACGGTGGTCATACGTTCGTGTGAACCAACCGGGCGGCAGTAATGGAGTTCTGAATTGTCGGTTTTACGCTTCAAGTTGTCAGGGAAGGAAAAGCCGAGTTCTGTGGGAATGACTTCCGCGCTGAAATATCCCTCGCTGATGAACAGCGGCACGATGAAGACCCGCGGCACGGTGAGGCTGGCGAGGACGGATTTCACCTGCGGCTCTTGTTTCCAGAAAGCCTCCCGGACTTCGGCGAACCGCCCGCGCCGGCGGAGTTCGGCGACGTGCTGTAAGACGGGCGCGGCGGAATCGTCGTTCAGCGTGGTGCCGTGGCCGAGAACGACCAAGACTGCGTCAGATAAAGAATCCGTTGCCACGCGCGGGCCTTACTTGCCGATACCGCGCTCGCTGGCGCGGACGAATTGGACGAGGTGTTGCACTTCGGGCAGCGGCGGGAGTTCCTGCTCGATCTTCGCCAACGCGTTGGAGACGGTGAGTTTTTCGCGGAACAATGTCTTGTAGGCGGTCTTCAGCGCAGCCTGTGCGGCTTCGCTGATGCCGTTCCGTTCCATACCGACCTTGTTGATGGTGCGGGTCTCGGCGGGATTGCCATCGCCGATCATGAAGGGCGGGATGTCCTGCACGACCTTGGAGCAGCCGCCGATCATCGCGAGGCGGCCGATGCGGCAGAACTGGTGCACCGCCGCCAACCCGCCAATGATGGCCTGGTCCTCGACGGTGACATGGCCGGCGAGCGTGGCGACATTGGACATGACGATGTGATCGCCGAGGCGACAATCGTGCGCGATGTGGCAGTAGGCCAGGATGTGGTTATCCGAGCCGATGACGGTCGCGTCGCCGTCGCTGGTGGCACTGTGGATGGAGACGTATTCGCGGAAGGTGTTGCGGTCGCCGATCTGGGTGCGGGTGATGCCACCCTTCCACTTCAAGTCCTGCGTCTGCAGGCCGATGCTGGCGAAGGGAAAAATTTCATTCGCCGCGCCGAGCGTGGTGTGGCCGTCTATGACCACGTGCGAATGGAGCTTGCAGTTGTCGCCCAGCGTGACGTGTTCGCCGATGACGCAATACGGCCCGACATGGCAGCCGGCGCCAATCTTGGCGTTGGGATGCACAACGGCGGTAGAGTGGATGGAGGCTGGCATGAGATCAGTCAGCGAACATGAAGGTGACGGTGGCCTCGCTCACGATTTCGCCGGCGACTTTGCAAATGCCTTTGGCCTTGCCGAGTTTGCCGCGCTGTTTCAGAAGTTCGACCTCGATGACGAGCACGTCGCCGGGGCGGACGGGCTTGCGCCATTTCACATCTTCGGCGGCCATGAAGTATGCGGGCGCGCCGGCACGGTCCACGCGTTTGAGCAGCAGAATGCCGGCGACCTGCGCGATGGCTTCCAACTGCAGTACACCGGGCATGATGGGATGGCCGGGGAAGTGGCCGAGGAAAAATTCCTCGTTCATGCTGACGTTCTTGACGCCGGTGATGAAGTTACCGTCGATCTTCGTGACGCGATCCACAAAGAGGAACGGATACCGGTGCGGCAGCAACCGCATGATCTCATCGATGTCCATGACAAAGTCCGCGCCGGCGGCAGGCGCAGCGACGGGAGCGCCGGCGGCGGCCGGAGGCGGAGTGAAGGTCTGCACGGCGCGGAGCGGCTTTTGCATTTGGGCGACGACCTGCCGGGCGAGTTCGCAATTCGCCGCGTGGCTGGGCTTGACTGCGATGATGTGGCCGGTGATGGGCCGCCCGACCAGCGAAAGGTCGCCGATGATATCGAGAATTTTGTGCCGCGCGAATTCCTCCGGATAACGCATGGGCTCGGTGGTGAGCACGGCATCTTCGCGGATGACGACGGCGTTCTCGAGGCTGCCGCCTTTGATGAGGCCGTTCTTGATGAGGTATTCAATCTCCTCGTAGAAGCAGAACGTCCGGGCGTGGGCGATTTCGCGCTCCCAAATCTTGGGGGAAATCTCGGTGCTGAAAAACTGGGTGAAGCGGCCGTTCTTGTCCGCGCTGGTGCAGGTGATCTTGAGCGCATCGTGCGGGAAGAGCGACATTACGGACTCGCCAAGCTTGAGTTCGATGGGGGCGGTGACATTGTAAATTTCCCGCTTTTCGGGCTGCGCGGCCACGCCGGCGGTGGCGAGCATCTTGAGGTATTCGCGGGCGCTGCCGTCGGCGATGGGCGGCTCGTTGGCATCGAGTTCGACGATGGCGTTGTCGATGCCGCCGCCGGCGAAGGCGGCAAGGACGTGCTCGACGGTGTGGACTTTGACGTTGCCCTTGGAGAGCGTGGTGGAGCGGTTGGTCTCGGAGACGTTTTCAACGCGGGCCTCGATCTCGGGCTTGCCTTCGAGGTCCACGCGGCGGAAACGGATGCCGCTGTTGGCCGGCGCGGGCAGGAAGGTCATGTTGACGCGATTGCCACTGTGGAGACCGATGCCGGAAAAACTGGCGGATTTGTTGAGCGTTTGCTGGTTTAGCACGCGGGAATTAAACAAGCGCCCGCTACGCTTGGCAAGCGGTAGATTCCCTTCAACTGCTTTCTAGCGCCGCCCGTCATACCAAGTGTGGCAGGCGGCCCGGTCGGTCAACGGCTGCCCGCCGCGCAGGATCGTCTTGAGCAGAAACCGCAGATGTTCCCCGAAGGTGTAGAGGTGGATTTTGCGGGCGGAAGTCACGAGCGGATGGCGGTGGAGGATCACGATCCGCTTGCGCTCGGCCCGGGCGAGCGGCTTCAACCGCCGGCCGAATTCGATCTCCTCGCTGGCAAACAATTCCTGGTTGAAGCCGCCGAGCTTCTGGAACACAGCGGCCTCGCAGTAGATGAACGAACCGGCCGGCCAGCGCGTGACGCGGCTGGTCCAGTTCCACAACTGTGCCACGAAGCGCGGCAACAGCTTGGGCGTATCCAGAATGACCGTGCTGCCTCCGGCGAGACACCGGCCGGACTCGATCTGCGCGGCCACGTCGGCGAATAATTCCGCGCTGGGATGCGAATCCGCATCCACAAACACGAGCCAGTCGCCGGTGGCTGCCGCCGCGCCGGAGTTACGCGCCCGCGCAATCTGGTTCTCCGGCTCGAAGACAACTTGCGCCCCGGCAGCGCGGGCAATCTCGGGGGTGGCGTCGGTGGAGTTGTTGTCGCACACGATGAGTTCCGTCGCCCAGCCGCGCCGGGTGAAACGGGTCAGCGCAGCCTGCACTGCGCGCAAGGTGTCGCCGAGGAGACGCGCTTCGTTGAACGCGGGGATGACGATGGAAATTTTCATGGGCCAACGACCGGATGCGAAACTGTAGCGTCTCCGGAACACCAAAGCAAAGGAAGCACCAAGTGCCGTCTTGTTCCCGGCGGACGGTGTTTGTTAGTTTCGGAAAATGAAATACCTCCTGCTCCTCTTGCTGCTAGTTCTGAACAGTGTCGCCGCGCCCAAGACCACCCCACCCGGGGCGGACTTCACGGTCGCGGTGCTGCCGGACACACAATTTTATTGCCGGGATTTTCCCAAGATCTTCGAGGCGCAGACCGAGTGGATCATCGCCAACCGCACGAACTTGAACATCGTTTATGTCGGCGGCCTCGGGGACATCGTGCAGGACGGGGATAAGTTTCCGGAGCAATGGCACGTGGCCACCAACGCGCTTTACCGGTTGGAGAACCCCGCGCGCACCGGTCTGCCGGAAGGCATCCCTTACGGCACCGTCCCCGGCAACCACGACCACATCGGCGGCATCAAGAGTTACAACCAGTATTTCGGCGTGGACCGGTTCGCCGGACGGAAGTATTACGGCGGCCATTACGGCGACAACAACCAAAGCCACTTCGATCTGTTGAGCGCCAGCGGGCTGGATTTTATTTTTCTGTATGTGGATTACAGCCGCTACGGGAAGAAGGCGGAAAAAGCGGTGGACTATTCGGGCATTGATGCGTGGGCAGACAGCGTGCTTAAATCCCACGCGAACCGCCGCGCGGTGGTGCTCAGTCATGACATTCTGGCAGTCACCGGAGAGTTTGATCCGCGCGGCCGGGAAATCCACGAAAACCTGAAGGACAATCCGAATCTCTTCCTGCTGCTCTCCGGCCACAATTCCGGGGAAGCGCGGCGGACAGATGTCTTCGCGGGCCACACCATCCACGCTTGCCTGAGCGACTACCAAAGCTGGACGAACGGCGGCAACGGCTTTCTTCGCACCTACCAGTTCTCACCGAGCAACAACGTCATCCGGGTGAAAACCTATTCGCCTTGGATCGACCAGTTCCTCACGAATGCTTCAAGCCAGTTTGAAATTCCCTACGTGATGACTGGCAGTTCCAATGGCTGAACCGGAGCGCCTATTTCGTCTGTGCAAACAGCATCAGCACCCGCGGACCGCGCGGGGTGGCCAAAGCATATTGCGTCTCCACCGCTTCGGTGGGCACGGCGAGGCCATCACAATGCTTGTCGGAAACCGGCTGGCCGGCCACGAGCAGCATGTAATGATGCGTGCGATTACTCAGAATGTTCTCGATGGTGATTTGCCAGGTGCCGGTGACGGCAGAACGGACGAGCGGTAACTTTTTCCAACCGGTGAACGAACCGAGAATCTCCACCTGGGTCGGAACCCCCTGCCCCGCCACTGGCTCCCAACGGAACACTTTGGTGAACGTTGGTTTCTTGGCCGCGCCGGCTTTTGCCGTGCCCGCCGGATCGTGGCTGTGTCCATGCCCATGCCCGTGGCTGTGGCTTCCACCAAAACTGCCGAAATTGTGCGTCATAATTTTGCCATGCGCAGCGCGCGCACCGGCGGCTACTACTTACCCTCACTAACCGCCAGAGGCAAGTCCTGCAAAGGAAAATTGGATCGCTTCTACCCGAGCTTTTTCGGAGTTTAACGCCAAGAAAATCAAGGGATGCCTTTTCACCATCCGCCGAGATTTTGCGCCAGCGAGGTTGGACCGGCAATCTGGAAGACCTGCACCGCGCCGCGCTCACCGCCGAAATCACCGAGGTGCACATCTCCGTCGGCGACACCACGCCCTTCATGTCCTCGCGCGAAAACGGCAAGCCCATCTGCCTCCGCAATGGCACTTGGGCCGGCGAAGAACCCATCTCAGCCTGCGCCTTCAACTTAACCTCCAACGGTCGCCGCTACCGCTGCGTGACGCCCAAGCCGCGCAGCAATTTCTTCCTCGAAGACCTCGGGTCGCAGCCGAAGGCCGCGCTCGCCCTTGATTGCAGCGCGCCGGAATCGGTCTTGCTCGCTCGGCCCGCGACGATTTGCCTGACCGTCCGCAACACCGGCAACATCGCCAGCCAAAGGCCACCATCACCCTGCCCTTCCCAAAGCCGCCGCAGGCACGGGCACGACGGACGGAGGCAAAGTCGCCGATGGCAAGGTCACTTGGGAGATTGCGAACATCCCTGCCGGCGGCGGCAAGCAAGTCTGCACCGGACTCCAACGCCGCCAGCCGGGCGGAATGACCTTCGCACCGACCGCGAGCAGCGCGAGTGCGCCGCCGGTGCAGAGGGATTGCGCCACGCGCATCGCCGGCGTCGCCGCCATCCTCCTCGAAGTCGTGGACGTCGAAGACCCCATCGAAGTCGGCAGGGAAGTGAACTGCGTCATCAAAGTCACCAACCAAGGCTCCATCACCGGCACGAACTTGCGGCTGGTCTGCACGCTGCCCGCGAGCCAGGAGTTCGTCTCCGGCACCGGCGCGACGGCGGTGAAGGCGAAAGCCAACACGGTCACGGTGGTAGCCCTGCCCGCGCTCGCCGCAAAAAGCCGTTGCCGAGTGGCGCGTGACGGTGAAGGCCGCCGCCGAAGATGACGCGCGGTTCAAGGTGGATTTGAGCAGCGACCGATTCACGCAGCCGATCCACGAAGGACAAGTCCACGCAGCAGTATTGATTCACCACTTCACCGGTACGGTGAGTTTCTTGCCGGACTTGTTGGTGTAATGCAGTTGCTTGTGCTCCACGCCGTATTCGTGGATGAGCTTGGTGAGCTTCACGTCAAAGCAACAATATTCCGCGATCTCCACGAGCTTGCCCTGCTTGAACCACTCGATGGCCTGCAAGCCTTCGGCCGTTTTCTCCAGGCCGAACGTGGCGTTCGCGAGCGCATCGAGTTTAATGCGGTGGCCGAGGGATTTCTCCAGCTCGACCAGCATATCAAGCGTGTTCAATTGCGCGGGATCAAAAAAAGTGTTGTGCCCCACCAGCACGTCGTAATCGAACCGCACGGTGTTGAAGCCCACCACGAGGTCGGCGCGCTGGAGTTCCTTGATGAGGTCGTTCACTTGCGCCTCGCCGTAAATTTTGTAATCGCCCCGCGCCGTGCTGTAAGTCACGCCGACGCTCATGCGCATGTCGCGGATGTTGCCCCATCCGCCGACCTCATCGGCGGACTTCTGCGTTTCGAGGTCGAAATAGACAATGTTTTTCATCAGCCGTGATCTGAATTATTTTCCACCCAGCTCCTGCCAAAGATACGCGCTCATCAACTGACCTTTGGCGAACACCTCCAGGTCGAATTTCTCGTTCGGTGAATGCAAGTTGTCATCCGGCAGCGCGAGGCCGACGAGCAAGGAATCCGCACCCAGCACGCGCTTGAAGAGATTCACGATGGGAATCGAACCGCCTTCATGCAACAGGACCGGCTCATGGCCGAACGCCCGCCGCAACGCCCGCAACGCCGCCTGCGCCGGCGCACCCTCGGACTCCACCCAATACGGCTCGGCCCCGTGGCCGTGCTCGATCTTCACGTGCACGCTCGGCGGCGCGAGCTTGCGGATCTGCCTGGCGACAGCGGCGACAATCTTGGCCGGGTCTTGCGCAGGCACGAGCCTGCAGGTGATCTTTACGCGCGCCCAAGCGGGAATGATGGTCTTGCTGCCTTCGCCCTGATATCCGCTGGTGAGGCCATTGATCTCCAGCGTGGGGCGGACGCCGCGTTGTTCGTCCGGCGTATAGCCCCGTTCGCCGAACAGTTCCGGAACGCCAAGGAATTTCTTGTAAGCGGGCGCGTTGAACGGCAGCCGGCGCATCGCCTTGCGCTCGCGCGGCGAAAGCTCGCGGACTTCGTCGTAGAAACCGGGCACGGTGATGCGGCCATGCTTGTCCCGCAATTGCGCCAGCAGCTGACACAGCGCGAGCGCGGGATTGTTGACCGAGCCGCCGAAGATGCCGGAATGCAGGTCACGCGACGGGCCGTGGACGGTGACTTCCAGCGCTGCGATGCCGCGCAGCGAGCTGGTGAGCGCGGGCAGATGCTTCGCCGGCAACCCGGTGTCGGACACGACGACGCCATCGCATTTCAGCTCGGCGCGGTTTGCCTTCAGAAAATCCGCCAGACTTTCGCTGCCCACTTCCTCCTCGCCTTCGATTACGAACGTGAGGTCGCACGGCAGTTCGGTGCCAGTTTTCAAGTAGGCTTCGGCGGCCTTGAGGTGCGCGAGGTTCTGGCCCTTGTTGTCGCTGGTGCCACGCCCGAACATCTTTCCGCCCGCAACGTGTGGCGCGAACGGCGGCGTCTTCCAGAGTTCAAACGGCTCCGGCGGCTGCACGTCGTAATGGCCATAGACCATGTAGTGCGGCTTCTTGGAATTTTTCTTCCGCGGCGTCTTGGCGACCACGATGGGATGAAAGTCCGTCTTGCAAACCCGCGCCTCCATGCCGATGGCCCGGCAATGCTGGGCCACCCACGCGGCGCAGGCGGCGGTGTCTTTGTTGTGCTTGGGCTGGGCGGAAACGCTGGGAAAGTGGACATAGTCGGCCAAATCGCGGACGAAGCGGGGCTGGTTTTGCTTGAGATATTTTTCAACGGCGTTCATGGACAGAGCTTACCGAAATCCGGACGCGAAAGCAAAGGCAGTGAAGCTGAACCACGAATGGACACGAATACACACGAATGAAAACCGGGAAGAACGGAAATGGTGCGTCAACGCCTTTTGAATTCGTGTGTATTCGTGTCCATTCGTAGCTGGCTCA
>JAFMIX010000295.1 GCA_017853785.1 Verrucomicrobiales bacterium | reverse complement strand
AGGAGTTGCTGCCGGAGCTTTCAAAGCTGAACGGGCCGTCCACGCCGTAATTGATACCGGCAAGCTTCCAGACGCCGCCGTCTTGAAGGAACACCGCACCGCTGGAATCGCCGCTGGAAAGCTGACATTCGTTTGAGGTGGCGGCGGCGCGGTCGAAGGTGCAGCGGAGAAATTCGCCGAGTTCGGGATCGGTCTCGATGGTCGCCACGGCGTTCTCGCCCCAGCGCTGAACTCCATCGCCATCACCCCAATACCAGCCATTGGTCTGACCGGTTACGACGATCGGCCCGCCGCGGCGCGTGCCACGGCCGATGACCACGCAGGGCTGGCCGATTTCATTCGTGCCGGTGAACAGCGGCGCGTAGCTGGGAAATGTCTCTGCGACCTGCCACACGCGCAGGTCGCTACTGGGACAATCCGCAGCAGCGACGGTATGGTAGTTGTAACCGTTCAGCGAAAAGACCTGGCCGATATCACCGCCGACGTGTTTGGCGGCGAGGAAAAATTGCGGAGCGATGGGCGTGCCGAGGTTGGCGCCCCAGTGGCCTTGAAATTGCCAGCCGCTGTTGGTCAAAGCTCCAGTGGGCGCATTCGTGTTGTAGTTCGGATCGCCGGTGGACGCGAAGATGACCGCCCGCGCCGGTGCGGCGGCGAGCAAGAGGGCGAAAATGATTGCGGCGGACTTCGACGCCATGGCTGCAAGCTAACATGGCGACGCGGCGGATGCCAGAGACGGAATGGTGGGTTGGCAGGGACTCGAACCCTGGACCAATGCCTTAAAAGGGCACTGCTCTACCAACTGAGCTACCAACCCACCCGATCAATCCCGTTGAAGGGGCAAAAAACCTAAACGACCATGCCGGTCCGCGCAATCATTTTCCCACGTTCGGATGCCATCGAAAAAGTTAAAACCTCTGACTGTTTGAGCGCATCCAACTCCCGACGCCCTTGCCATCAACGACAAAACCCATTGGCTGTAAGGCCTGATGCCGCTCGCATTGTTGCCCGTTTTATGGGGCAACCACAGGGGTTTTCTCCCGCCAATTAGCCGGTGACACCGATACTCACTGCCTAAGGTAGAATTGTCCCCAAAGGCGAGGCCACCAACGGTCAGCGGAGGTGCTTATGCCGATTAAAAAATTCTCAGCTATCGGTAAAGGCACGGATCGGATCGCTCCAAGCGACCCACCGCAGAAAAGTCTATTACTGTTTCGCGGCCTTTTTGTCCCTGCTCCCAATCAAAATCAAGGCGGAGACCAACCTCGCCATCGCCCGCACCTTGATGATCGTGCGGTGGAAAGTTCGGAGCAACGGCACTGAAGTGACAAACAGTCCGGTAGTCGTGCTATGGACGACGGATCTGAACTCCGGGGGCAGGTCGCACTGAAAAACACAACAACGAATGCGGCGACCTTTATTTCAACTAACAAGCAAGCCTTCTTCAAAATAAGACAGGCGCCATGAGTGATATCCTCTGCCCTTTCGGAAATCTGAGCAGACACTCTTGAATTTATTTCCCCGTGCCAGCTCGCACGCGGTGATATTCCGCCTGCGCCTGCGGTAGTTGCTCCCGGATTCTTTGGATACGGACCTCGTCGAGCGGGTGGGTGCGCAGAAATGCCGGCGGGCTGCCGCCGCCGTGCTGCTGGTTATGGGCGGCAAACCGTTGCCAGAAACCCACCGCTGCCGCCGGGTCGTAGCCCGCGCGCGCCATGTAGATCAGCCCAATGTGGTCGGCCTCGGATTCCTGCGCACGGCTGTGCGGCAGTTCGCGCCCGAGCTGCGACCCTAGGCCGTAAGCCAGCAACGCCGCCGCCTTGGTGCGCGGGTCGGAGTTCGCCATGCTCGCATCCAGGATGCTGCCGCCGGTCTGCAGCAACATTGCTTCGCTCATCCGCTCCGCACCGTGACGCGCGACCGCGTGGGCGACCTCGTGGCCGATCACCGTGGCGAGGCCCGCCTCGTCTTTGGTGACGGCGAAAATCCCGGAGTAAACACCCACCTTGCCGCCGGGCAGGCAGAAGGCGTTGGCGTCTTTGCTGTCAAACACCACGAACTCCCATTGCGCCCCCGGCAAATCCTTGCCCGCAACGGCCGCGATGCGCCGCCCGACTTTCTCCACGAGCGCGTTCGCCGAGGCGTCCTTGCTGATCGGCACGGACTTCTTGGTGTCGGTGAAACTTTGCAGGCCGAGCTGCGATTCCTGCGCCGGGGAAATCAGGATCAACTGACTGCGGCCCGTCTCCGGCACCGTCTCGCAGCCGGTCAAAATGAAAAGACCGCCGGGCAACAGCGCGGCGGCGAGTGCGCGAATGAATTTTGGGAAAATCATTTTCATGTCCGCAGTCTAGTCGCCGCCAAAAGAGAATCAACCCGGACGTTGCCGGTTTGATTTGCGAAACCGCGCGACCCGAGCCAAGCTGTCGGCGTAAAGATTGAACGCCGCCATGAGTTCGCCGTCCAAAGTCCGTTGCCCGACCTGCCGGAAGACCGGCGACTGGTTCGCCGGGAAGTTCGGCCCGTTCTGTTCGCAGCGGTGCCGGCTGGTGGACCTGGGCCAGTGGTTCAACGAGGAGCACCGCGTCTCGGAGCCGTTGCGCCCGGAACATTTTGCAAAATACGAAGACCTGCCGCCCGGCGCTCACCTCGACCGGCCGGACGCGGAAGAGACTTGAACCATGAAACGTGCGTTGACCTTGTTGCTGCTGGCCGGACTCGCCTCCGGTTTCGCCCCGAACCTTTTTTCCCAAACCAACAAAATGAATACTCCAACCCACACCACGGAACTCGCGACCTTCGGCGGCGGCTGCTTCTGGTGCACCGAAGCCATGTTCCAGACGCTCCAAGGCGTGAAATCCGTCACCAGCGGTTACGCCGGCGGCAAGACCGCGAACCCCACCTACGAAGAAGTCTGCAGCGGCACCACCGGCCACGCGGAAGTCATCCAAGTCGCTTTCGACCCGCAGCAAGTCA
>JAFMIX010000294.1 GCA_017853785.1 Verrucomicrobiales bacterium | reverse complement strand
CTGCCCGATGTCCTCGCGGCCGGATTCCGGCGCAAGACCGGCGCGCAGTTCTATCCCGCCAACGGTGTCGGTTCGACGGAGTTGATCTTCTCCAGCGGCCGCTTCACGCGCGAGTCCGAGACCGTGCAGGAGGAGCGTTCCAAGTTCGACCACATCCTGCTCAAGCACGCGCGCAAGCAGGGTGCGGATGTTCGGGAGGGCTGGTTGGTCCAGAATTTTGTCGCTGATTCCGAGGGCGTTTCCGTAAAGGCGCGCGATCCGGAGGGTAAAACGCATTCGGTTCGCGCGGCTTTTCTGATTGATGCCAGCGGTCGTGGCAACTTGACCGGCAACCAGGAGCGCATGCGCGAATTGCATCCGCGCCATCGCAAGGTCGCCATCTTCGGTCACTTCACGGGGGTGCAACGCGATGAAGGCGAGCGCGGCGGTGACACGGTCATGCTCCGCATGGACAACAAATGGTTCTGAACCATTCCCACCTCCGCCGAAAAAACGAGCGTGGGCCTCGTCATTGGCAAAGACGAGTTCACCGCAACGGGCCAATCCACCGAAGCGATCTTTCAGCATTGGGTGGATGCCAGCCCGCCGCTGGCGAAATGCATGGCCGGTGCGCAAGCCATTGGCCCATGGCAGATCACCGGTGACTTCAGTTACTTGAACCGCAAGCTTGCCGCCGATCGCGTGCTGTGCGTGGTTGACGCCGCCGGCTTCATGGATCCGATTTTCTCAGCCGGCGTTTTTCTCGCGATGTGGTCCGGCAAACTGGCCGCCGAGGTGGTGGCCAAGTCAGTGGAGCGAGGCGACAATGGCGCGCGATGGTTGGCGGTGAAGAGGCCTTTGCACAGGCCGTGGGTTTCCAGCAGATGCCGGAGGTTCAGGAGGGTGTGGCGTCGGGCACGCCTTTGGCGGCCAGCCCGCATCATTGCTGGAAGGAATAGGCGCGCAACATCCGCTCCAGACCGATGGGCGGGCGACCGCGCATTGCCCTCGGGGTGATGCGGCTCGATGACCGCCAGCAATGCTTTCCACGGGATGGCTTCCCCCATGCGAGCGAGAAACTTCTCACGGCGGGCGGTCTTCTTGTTGGCAGCAAACTAGGCGTGGGCAAACGTGGTCTGGTGGGTCATGCCCCACAGACGAACAAAACCGCCGCCTCGTTCAAAAGAAATCCCCGCCGATTAAATCAGCGCTTCCTTAGTGACGGAAATGACGCGCGCCGGTAAAGGCCATGGCCACGCCACGCTCATCAGCAGCGGCCACCACCTCGTTGTCGCGCATGGAGCCGCCGGGCTGAACAGCGGCTGTGGCTCCCGCCTCGGCTGCCGCAATCAATCCGTCCGCGAACGGGAAGAACGCATCGCTGCAAACCACGCTGCCCTTCAAGGAGAGCCCGGCTTCCCTCGCCTTCCACACGGCGATGCGGCTGGAGTCCACGCGGCTCATCTGGCCGGCACCAATCCCGAGCGTGCGGTCGGCGGCGCAATACACGATGGCGTTCGACTTCACGTGCTTCACCACGCGCCAGCCAAAAAGCATCGCCTTCAGTTCGCCTTCGCTGGGGCTGCGTTTCGTCGCCACTTTGAGATCGGCGGATGTCGTCACCTTCAAATCACGTTCTTGCAGCAGGAATGAGTTTCCGCCCACACTGCGAATATCCCACGGCGCGCTGGACGCGAGCGGTTTAACAACCTCCAAGAGGCGCAGGTTTTTCTTCTTCTGCAAAATGTCCAATGCTTCTGCCGTGAACCCCGGCGCCACGATGACTTCGCTGAAAATCTCCGCGATGGCTTCGGCGCACGCGCCGTCGAGCGGACGATTCGCTGCGATGATGCCACCAAACGGGGCCTGCCGATCCGTGGCGAACGCCTTGTCCCAAGCATCGCGCAAGTTTGCAGCTTGGCCGACGCCGCAGGGATTGGTGTGCTTCAGAATGGCGAGCGTGGGTTCGTCGCCGTTGAATTCGGAAATCAGCGCAGCCGCGGCGGTCAGATCAAGGATGTTGTTGTAGGAAAGCTCCTTGCCGTGCAGTTGCCTGAAGTAGTCGTGGAACTGTCCATAGAGCGCGGCTTTCTGGTGCGGGTTCTCGCCGTAGCGTAGCGGCTGCGCCCGCTTGGCGCTGAGGGCGAGCGCGGCAGGCAGGGCTTCGCCGCCGGAGAACTCCTTGGTGAGATGCCCGGCGATGGCCGCGTCGTAAGCGGCGGTGCGGGCGTAAACTTTCGCAGCGAGCGTGCGGCGCAATTCCAAAGTTGTTTCACCGGCGCCCTTGATCATCTCCGCCACTGTGGCGTAGTCGGCCCAGTCCACGATCACCGTGACGCTGTCGTGATTCTTCGCCGCGCTGCGCAGCATGGAGGGGCCGCCGATGTCGATGTTCTCAATGGCGTCGTGCAGGCTTACGCCGGTCTTGGCTACGGTCGCCTCGAACGGATAGAGGTTCACCACCACCAGATCAATCGGGGTGATGTTGTGTTCCTTGACCGCTGCCTCGTGCTGTTCGTTGCCGCGAATGTAGAGCAATCCGCCGTGCACTTTGGGATGCAGCGTCTTCACGCGCCCATCCAGCATCTCGGGGAAACCGGTGTATTCGCTGATGTCCTTGACCGTCAGGCCCGCGTCGCGCAGGGCCTTGGCGGTGCCGCCGGTGGAGATGAGTTCGACCCCCGCCGCCGCAAGGGTTTGCGCAAAAGGAACGAGGCCGGTCTTGTCGGAAACAGAGAGCAGAGCACGCTGGATTTTCGCCATAGGGCCGACACGTTTGTCAGTGTGGGCGCTTCCGTCAATCGGCAAATGCGGCCCAACTCCGCGCTTGCCAAGGACGCTTTGTTTGTCATCCTTTACGGCCCTTGGCTGCGCGGTTAGCTCAGTGGTAGAGCATTACCTTGACACGGTAGGGGTCGCAGGTTCGAACCCTGCATCGCGCACCATTTTCCCCCCTTTGAGATTTCCAGCCGCCTGCCCTGCCGGTAACGTCCCACGATGATTCA
>JAFMIX010000038.1 GCA_017853785.1 Verrucomicrobiales bacterium | reverse complement strand
GCCGCAAGCTGAGCGTGCCCAACGCCGAACGCATCTTCTTCATCCGCCACGCCCTCCGCGCCGGCTTCACCATCGAAGAGATCTTCAACCTCACGAAAATTGACCGGTGGTTCCTGGTGCAGATCAAAGAGATTGTGGACTTTGAAGAGGAACTGGCGACCGCCAAGAACTGATTCCGGCTATCAACTTTCAACTATGAACTCTCAACTTTTCCCGGTTCAGATTAAAGAGATTGTGGACTTCGAAGAGGAACTTGCCACTGCCAAGAACTGACGAGAAATTAGTTTTTCATTCCGCACCGCGAACTCTGCACTCCGCATTGGAGAGGGAGATCGTGGATTTTGAAGAGGAACTGGCGAGGGCGAAGAATTCATCGCGTTGCTTTTTGTGTTCACATCTCGAATCAGGCGAAGCCGGCGTTGACAATGCCAGCTTAGCTGATACATTAACCCCGTCTTCATCGTTTTTGGTTCGTTGGCCGTGAGCCTCCAATTGTGACGACCCGGTGTAAACCAGGTGTTCCCACGGCCATGACGAACCATGAAAAACATTCGCCCTCTGTCTTTATTGGCCGCCACCGCGCTGGCGCTCACCCTCGGCACGCTCACGGCCTCGGCCGCCACGTGGTATGTCTCGCCCACCGGCAGCGATGCCGCGGCGGGCACGAACTGGGTCACCGCCAAGCTGACCATTCAGGCCGCCGTTGACGCGGCGGCAGCCAGCGACACCGTGTTGGTGACCAACGGCCTCTATGCCACCGGCGGACGCACCATTGCCGCCGCCGGGGCGACGACCAACCGGGTGGTGATTGACAAGGCGATCACCGTGCAGAGCGTGAATGGTCCGGCCGTCACGACCATCAAAGGCGCCTGGGATTCGGGCAATACCAACGGGATCGGCCCCACGGCAGTGCGCGGCGTCTATCTGGGCACCAATGCCGTGCTCAGCGGCTTCACCGTGACCAACGGCGCCACGCGAGCTGCCGAATATGGCGGCGGCGGCATCCATTCCGCAATCTCGGGCGTGGTTTCCAACTGCGTCATCAGCGGGAATAGCTGTGATTGGGGCGGCGGCGGGGTGTATGGGGGAACGGTCAGACGCTCCGTCATCAGCGGCAATCGGGGCGGTGAACAAGGCGGCGGCGGTTTGTGCAACGCGAATGCCGACAATTGCCTGATCCTCTCCAACACGAGCCAGAGCACTGGATCTGATTATTTTTCAGCCAGCGCGGCGGTGTGGCTTTCTCTCGTGCCCAACCCCCCGGCACGGATGACGCTGGATAACTGCACGATCGTGAAGAACACGTCAGCCGCCGGCGGCTACTTGCTGGGCAGCTCGCAAGCTAACACAGCTGGCGTGGGCAAAATGGCGGTCCGAAACTGCGTGATGTGGGACAATGTGAATGATTTTCTGGACGATGGTTTAGATCTTGCACCTGGTGATTTACGGAACAATTGTTACCGCTACGCCTCCACCGGAGTGGGCACTGTCAGCAACAACCCGCAGTTTGTGGACAGCATGTCGGGTAATTATCAACTGAAGTGGACTTCCCCGTGCCGGAATGCGGGCAGCACCAACTATGTCGCCAGCGCGACTGACCTTCTGGGCCTGACCCGGATTGTCGTCGCCAACGTGGATATCGGGGCCTACGAAGCGGTCAATTCGGATGGCGACCAACTCTCGAATGGGGAAGAGGCCTATTACGGCACCAACCCGCTCCTGACCGATACGGATGGCGACGGCCTGGCCGACGATGAAGTGTATGCCTACTTCACGAATCCGCTCCTGACCGATTCGGATTCCGATGGTTTCGCTGATGGGTTCGAGGTGGGCAACGGCTACTCGCCGACCAACAACCAGCATCAGGTTCTGTTAAACTACATCCGGACCAACGGCACTCCGTTTGGCCTCTACACCACGAATGCGCTGGTGGATGTGGCGGTCGGCCAGCTGGGCGTGGGCATCACCGGGACGAACCTCGCCCTCTCGCTGCAACTGCTGCAATCCACCAACCTGGGGAGCACTTGGTCCAACGCCGGTCCGGTCGTCCCTTGGACACTGCCCGTCACGGGCAACAAGCAATTCCTCCGCGTCCGCGCCGCGCCCTGACGGCAGACCGGAAACTTTGCAGCCAACTGCGCCGATTTTCCCGACAACCCTCACCCGGCCTGCGGCCACCCTCTTCTGTTCCCACGGGCGAGGGGCACAGCCCCGGCGGGGCGGCATAGCCTTTGCAGGCGGCCACCATGCCGCTCCTAACGGAGCTTGAAACCTTGTATGATTTTGGCTGCTACAACTATGCCGCGCCTTACGACGCTCCGGCTAGGCGATTGAACCGCGAACCACGCAAAAACAAAGTCCCGTTCGCGGCTTTGGCGTATTTCGCGGTTCACTCCTGCCACGCAACCGGCATCTGGCGTTTGCGGTGATTCCAGTTTAGTTTTCTCCCGATGTGCGCCACTTATACCTACAAGAAAGATGCGGTCCGGGAAAAGTTGCGCGAGGCGATCACGGTGTATGGGGCGACGCCGCGCGCCAAGATCCGGCCGACGGACCTCGGGCCGGTGGTCGTGCCGGAGTGCGCGGGGCTGGCGGTGCGGGAGTATCGCTGGGGCTGGAGCGTGCCGTGGGAGAAACGTCCGCTCATCAACGCCAAGGCGGAAACGCTCACGCAGCTGCCCACGTTCAAGCCGCATCTGCAGCAGCGGTGTCTGTTGCCGGCGGATGGTTTCTACGAGGGCGGCGTTTGGTTTCATCAGCCGGGGGAGGCGGTCTTCTGCTTTGCCGGACTTTGGCGGCCTTTGCAGGCGGCCACCACCGGCGGTGATGTCTCCGGGTGTTTTGTGATGCTGACCACATCGCCGAACGAGTCGGTGGCGAAGTTCCACGACCGGATGCCGTTCATCGTGCACCCGGATGATTTCACGGACTGGCTGCGCGGGGATTGGCAACGGGTGTTGACCGCGCCGGACAAGTCACCGCTGGAGAAATTCCAAAAGCAGCCGGAGCTGTTTTAGTTGGCTAGAACTGGCGAGAGCGGCGTTTTGCAGCTAATTTGTGCGCGTGAAACTGTTCTTCACCGGGCCGGCGATCAAGACGGAGCTGTTGGTGATGATGCTCGAGAAACACGGCATCGCCGCCACGCAGGAATTCGTGGCGGCCGCCGCGCCGGATGACGACGAGTTCAACCGGCCCGCAAACGTCTTCGTGGCGGAGGCGGATTATGCCCGCGCTCATCAACTCTTCTACGCCGAGCGCGAGGATGAGCTTTAGCCAGCAACGCCGGACGCATCGATCAATCCGGCCGGGTCAGGGCGTCTATCATTCCATTGAATATGAAATGGTGCATGGGCAGCACGGCATACCAGTAAAACCGGCCGAATACGCCGCGCGGGCGGAAGGTCGCAGTCTGGATGAGTTGATCACCGTCCTCGGCAGGAACAATCTGAAATTCCAGCCACGCTTCGCCGGGCAGGCGCATTTCGGCAAAGAGCAGGAGGCGTTTGCCCGGCTGGTCCGCCACGAGCACGCGCCAGAAATCCAGTGCGTCGCCGACCTCGATATCGCGGACGTGGGTGCGACCGCGGTTCAG
Organism: Verrucomicrobiales bacterium; assembly: GCA_017853785.1. Taxonomy (GTDB): domain Bacteria; phylum Verrucomicrobiota; class Verrucomicrobiia; order Limisphaerales; family JAFMIX01; genus JAFMIX01. The sequence goes on along the minus strand of JAFMIX010000038.1, from coordinate 9,772 downwards.
GCCGACTCCGCCGGCCATTTTGTCCAAGATGCCACGTAATTCCCACAGCCAGTCGCCATAATACCAGCCGGTGTCGCCGCCGATGCTCCAGACGCGTTGCCAGACGGTTTCCCCGCGGCCGGTGACGGGCCGCGCGCGCCGGTCTTTGAAGCAGCCGTGCTCGGGCACATTGGCTGAGTGCATCAGCGCCAGACTCGCACCGGAGGAGGCGAAGGAATCTTTCCAACCGCTGACGACATTGCCGGACTCGATCCGTTCGAGCGCGAGCGCCACGGCCTGCCGGTAGGTGATGAGCGTGATACCGAGTTGTCCGGCGAGATCATTTTTGCGTGGAATGATTTCAATCTTCATGCTGTCCACGAGATTCGCCGCCAGCGCAAACGAAGTGGAGGTGATGAAGTAAAGCCAGTAGGACGAAAGGCGTGGCGTCATGACCGGCACGGTGATGATGAGCCTACGCAGTCCGCGCACCTCGGCGAATTGTGTGAGCATCTGCCGGTAGGTCAGGATTTCAGGGCCGCCAATATCGAAATCCCGGTTGAAGGTTTCCTGGCGTAGCATTACTCCGGTAAGGAACTGGATGACGTTGCGGATGGCGATGGGCTGGCTGCGGGTCTGCAGCCATTTTGGGGCAATCATCACGGGCAGTTTTTCCACGAGGTCGCGGATGATCTCAAATGAGGCACTGCCGGAGCCTACCACGATGCCGGCGCGCAGGACCGTGCAGGGAATCCGGCTGGCGCGCAATATCTGTTCCACGGCGAGTCGCGAGGAGAGATGTGTGGAAAGCTGCTTCTCATTCACAATGCCGCTCAGATAGATGATCTGGCGGCAATCGGTCGATTCCACCATCGCGCAGAAACGACGGGCGGACTGGCGCTCCGGCGCGGCAAAATCACCGATAACGCTGTTCATCGAGTGGATCAGGTAGAACGCGACGTCGAGTCCCCTGGGAAGCTCTGCGAGCGATTCCGATTTGAGAAAATCTACTTCGAGGGTGTGCAGGCGTTCGTGCCGCTGACGCCAGTCAAAGCGCGCTTTGTCCCGCACGCAGCAAAACAGCTCGTGACCCTGTTCCAGCAGGACTGGGATCAGACGTCGGCCAATGTAGCCGTTAGCCCCGGTGATCAAAATTTTCAAAGCGCGGTCAGTCTAACTCATTCTGTGAATGCGGCAACCAGGAGTTGGTAAGCGGTGGGCGAGATTAAACGTTTCCCGAGTTCACGGGGGCTGCGTTGGAGATGTTGGGCGTCGGCTTCGGTGAGGTCACCGCGGCATGTGAATTCCAGCTTGGGCGGGTGGTAGCTGGTGGCGTAGATGACCATCGCCGGGAGATGCGGTCCGTCTAATTTCGGATGGCAGTTTTCGCCGCGAGGGAGGAGGAGCGGGGTGGAGCTTTTGTAGTTCAACTCCCGGGCATCGCCGACGGGCGCAACGATAAAGTCTTTCGTTAGGTCGCAGCCTCACCATGCCAGCGGCGGATGCGGGCCTGCATCTTGGTGGTTGAATCACCGAGGTTGGGATCGGCTTTGCTTTTTTTCCAGTAATCGGCGTAGCGCGCCCGGGTTTCGTAGAGAATGACTTCCGCCTGCGGGCTGGTTTGGTGGGCGCAGGCTTTAGGGCAGGGAATGGCAGTATTGCCGGAGCGGAGTGACGGGAGTTTTATCTTTTCTTCACTTGATTTGCGTTTATCTTCTGCGTCCCTGATTTATTTGCACAAATGGACGCCGCACACATAAGAAATTTCAGCATCATCGCCCACATCGACCACGGCAAGACGACGCTTTCGGACCGGCTGTTGCACCGGACGGGCACGATCGCCACACGGGACATGGAGGATCAGTTGCTGGACGCGATGGATCTGGAGCGGGAGCGCGGCATCACGATCAAGGCGCATCCGGTGACGATGCTTTATCAGGCGAAGAACGGGGAGACTTACGAGCTGAACCTGATTGATACGCCGGGTCATGTGGATTTTGCGTATGAAGTCTCGCGCAGCTTGAGCGCGTGCGAGGGGGCGTTGCTGGTGATTGATGCGGCGCAGGGCGTGGAGGCGCAGACGGTGGCGAATTACCATCTCGCGGCGAAGCAGAATCTGGAGATCATCCCGGTGATCAACAAGATTGACCTGCCGCATGCGAACGTGGCGCAAGCGAAGCAACAGTTGGAGGAAGTGCTGGCGGTGCCGAGCGAGTTGGCGATCCCATGCAGCGCGAAGGAAGGCATCGGCATCGAGGAAATTCTGGAGGCAATCATCCGGCAGATTCCGCCCCCGAAACCGACGGGCGCGCCGAGCTTGCAGGCTTTGGCGTTTGATTCTTATTTCGACACTTACAAAGGGGTGGTGACGCATGTGCGGGTTTTCAACGGCGAGTTGAAGCCCGGGATGTCGGTGAAACTGCTGCACTCCGGCAAGAACGTGGAGGTCAAGGAAGTGGGCAGTTTCAATCCGAAGCCTTACATCCGCGAGAAGCTGGAGACGGGCGAGACGGGCTATTTCACTGCGAACATCAAGACTGCCGCCGAGGTGAAGATGGGTGACACGATCACCGACGCGCGCAACCCGAGCGGGGAACTGCCGGGTTTCAAGGAGATTCACCCGATGGTGTTCAGCGGGATATATCCGATCAACACGGCGGACTATGAGGCGTTGAAATCTTCGATGGGCAAGTTGAAGCTCAATGACTCGGCGTTCGTGTATGCATCGGAGACATCGGTCGCGCTGGGTTTTGGCTTCCGCTGCGGCTTCCTCGGGTTGCTGCACCTGGAGATCGTGCAGGAACGGCTCCGGCGCGAATATGACATGGACATCATCGCAACGTATCCGAGCGTGGTGTATAAAATCCACCTCACCGATGGCACGATGAAGGAAGTGGACAATCCGGCGTTCATGCCCGACGTGACTTACATCGACCGCATCGAGGAGCCGATGGTTAAGGCGTTCGTCATCTGCCCGAACGAAAACATCGGCGACATGATGGCGCTCATTTCCGAAAAGCGGGGCACGGTGGATCATACGGAAACCCTCGACGCGAAGCGGGTGATGCTGTCATCGTTGATCCCGCTGAACGAAATCCTCATTGATTTCCACGACCGGATCAAATCGATCACGCGCGGCTTCGGTTCGATGGATTATGAACCGGCGGATTATCAGGAAAGCGACATGGTGAAGCTGGATATGCTCGTGAACAGCGAGCCGATGGACGCGTTTTCGTGCATCGTGCACCGCAGCAAAGCGGAGGGCAGGGGACGGACCTTGGCGGAAAAGCTCAAGGAAGTCATCCCGCGGCAGCAGTATCAGGTGAAGATCCAGGCGGCCATCGGCGGAAAAATCATCGCCTCAGAATCTGTCAGCGCCCTACGCAAGGACGTGACGGCAAAATGTTACGGCGGCGACGTCTCCCGGAAACGCAAGCTGTTGGAAAAGCAAAAGGAAGGTAAGAAGCGGATGAAATCCATCGGCAGCGTGAACATCCCGCAGGAGGCGTTCATCGAAGTGTTGAAAGCGTGATTTATGATGATTGTGCGATGGCTGATTTCCCGGACAGTGCGGCAGGCGTCAACCATGCGGCAGCACGTCAGCAAGCTGCTCGCTGCGCAGCGGGATGCGTTGCCTGCCGCGGCGGTGGCGGCAGTGGAGCAGGCGCTTGATGAATTGCGCGGAACGATAGAGCAGGGGGCGGGCAAGGTGGCATTGCAGGAGCAGATGGGGAAATTGGAGCAGACGGCAAACCGGTGGTTGCGCCCCTACCCGCATGCGGCTTGGCGGGAGATTATCGAAGTGCTGCTGGTGGCGCTCGGTGTGGCGATGGCGATCCGCACATTTTTCATTCAGCCATTCAAAATCCCGACCGGTTCGATGCAGCCGACGCTCTACGGCATCACGCATGAGAATCTGGGCGCGAAGCCGGACGTCAAGATTCCCGGACGCCTCGCGCGATTTGGCGAGTATTGGTGCAACGGCGTTTCATACTTTCACGAGACTGCACCCGCTGACGGCCGGTTGCAGGCGGTCAAGTCGCCGGTAAAGTTTCTGCTCTTCAATCTGAAGCAGGAATATCTGTTCGCTGGCGCGTGGCAGACGATTTGGTTTCCGGTGGATGACCTCTTTGTGCGCGGCGGACTGGTTTCCCGCACGGGCGAATTGGCCGACCGCGCTTTCCGCCGGGGCGAAGATTTGTTCAAGCTCAAGGTGACTGCGGGCGATCATTTGTTCGTCAACCGCGTGAAGTATAATTTTGTTCATCCCGAGCGCGGCGACATTATCGTGTTCAAGACCAAAGGCATCACGCGGCTGGGCGAGCAGAACACTTATTACATCAAGCGGCTGGTCGGCTTGGGCGGCGAACGGCTGGAGTTACGGCGGGATTTCGAACTGGCTCTGAAGGGCCGCACCGAAGAGGTTGTCATCGTACCGGTAGGTCACCTGGCGGTTAACGGTCGCGACCTGTCCGCGAGTACAAAAAACTTTGAAGAACTCTATTCGTTCTCCCATCCGCCCAAGGACGCCAAGGTTTTGCCGTATCTGGAGAATCACCATTACGGGCACGCCATGCTGGAGGGTTTGCAGCCCGGCGGCGAACATCGCATCCAACCAGGGCATTACTACGTGCTCGGCGACAATACATTGAACAGTTCCGACTCCCGCTACTGGGGAGATTTCCCGCGCGACCTCGTAATTGGCAAGTCTTCATTTATTTATTGGCCCATCAGCAAACGCTTCGGGTTCGGGTATCGCTGACCAATTGACTAGCAGACAATAGGTTGAGTTGCTGGATTATATTATATATGCACAATGTATGTTATGCTATTTTTTCAAGTGGCTGTAAAAATGACGAACTTGGCCGCTTGGCTTAAGTCAATTGTGCCTGGGCTTGTTCGTAGGCTCTTAGATAATGCTCCCCGGTTCGCCTCCAAGAGAAGTCAGCTTTCATCCCATTGATTCGATAGGCCCTGAATCTTGGTGGGTCTTGAAACAGGTTCAACGCCCGCCGGATGGCGCGGGCCAAGGCTGGCGCTGAATATTCGGCGAATTTGATACCCGTAGCCTTGGCGGGATCTTCCGAATCATCTACCACCGAGTCGTCCAACCCTCCGGTAGTCCGGACCACCGGGATGGTGCCGTAGCGTTGGCTATACATCTGGTTCAGGCCGCATGGCTCATACAGCGAAGGCATCAGGAAAAAGTCGCTGCCCGCCTCAATCCGATGCGATAATCCCTGGTCGAACCCAATCCGCACGCCAACCTTATCCGGATAGCGCCGCGCCAGATCCCGGTAGGCATTCTCAAAAAATGGTGAGCCGTTGCCTAAGAGGATGAATTGCATCTCGTTGCCAAGCATCTCTTCCAAAGCGCCGAGTAAAATATCCACACCCTTTTGATCAGCCAACCGGCTGACGGTCGCGAACAGCGGTATTTTGGCGTTCACCGGCAGTCCCATTTCTTTTTGCAACGCCAGCTTTCCGCTCAATTTACCCGAAATCCGTTTAGCTGAAAACGGATGCCGCAAAAATGAATTCCGGGTGGTTCTCCATTCGGAATAATCAACGCCGTTCAGGATGCCAAAGACAGATTCGCGGCGCTGCTGCAGGATGCCTTCCAGTCCGCAGCCGAACTGTCCCGTCATTATCTCCCGCGCATACCTCGGGCTAACGGTTGTGATGATATCGGAAAAAACAATTCCTGCCTTCAAGCAATTCAGATGGTTGAAGAATTCAACTCCTTTCGGGTTGAAATAGCCTGCGGGCAAATTGGTCAGTTCAAATGCGCTGGCGGGAAAATTTCCCTGATAAGCAAGATTATGGATGGTCAGACAGGTATGCGGCACCCGATGCCAGCCATCGCTCAGGCTCTGGTGGCGGACGAACAGCGGCACCAGCGCCGCCTGCCAGTCGTGGACATGAACCAGTTCCGGTTTCCAGGGCAGATACCGCGCGAGCTGGGCGACGCATTTGGAGAAGAATACAAACCGAGCAGCGTTATCTGGATAATCCCGTCCCGCCTCCTGATACAAACCGGGACGCTCAAAAAAATCCGGTTGCCGGATGAAATAAATCGTCAGTCGGGCTGAAACAGAGAGCGTCCAGACTTCCGCGGCCACCTGCCCCGGGCCGAGCGGCAAATTGATATCCCAATTCAGTTTCTTGATTTTGTGAAATTTTTCACGCAAGCCGGAGTACAGCGGCGTCACGAGCCCCACGCGGTGGCCGAAGCCGGCCAGAGTTTTCGCGAGCGCGCCGACCATGTCCGCCAATCCTCCAGTCTTGGAAAACGGGTGGACTTCGCTGCTCGCGAGCAGGATTTTCATGGTGCTTTGATACAGTCGGTCTTCAGATATGGCTGGAGCGGTGCGGGAATTCTGATCGAACCATCCGCCTGTTGGTGTGTTTCCAGCAGCGCCACGAACAACCGCGCCAACGCCACCCCGCTGCCGTTCAAAATGTGGGGAAACCGGTTCTCGCCCGCCTCCGTTTTGTAACGCAGGTTCATCCGACGCGATTGGAAATCTTCACAGTTCGACACGCTTGAAACCTCCAGATAGCTCCCCTGCCCTGGCGCCCAGACTTCGATGTCATAGGTCTTCGCGCTGCCAAAACCCATGTCGCCGGTGCAAAGCTGCACGATGTGATAATGCAACTCTAACAATTGCAGCACGCGCTCCGCATCCGCCAGCATCTTTTCATGTTCAGCATAACCAGCTTCGGGCTTAACGATCTTGATGAGTTCCACCTTGTCGAATTGGTGCACGCGGATCATGCCACGCGTGCCCACGCCCGCCGCGCCCGCCTCCCCGCGGAAACACGGCGTGTAGGCGCAATAATTGATGGGCAACTGTTTCTCCGGCAATATTTCTTCGCGATGGATGTTCGCCACCGGTGTTTCGGCGGTCGGAATCAGGTAAAGTTTGCCCAACTGCTTCACATCATCGCCTTCAGCCACGCCGTAGTATTGATCCTTAAACTTGGGAAACTGGCCCACGCCCACGAGGCAATGCTCGCCCACCATGAACGGTGGCGAGACCTCCGTGTAACCATGGTGCGTAACGTGCAAATCGAGCAGAAACTGGATCAGCGCCCGCTCCAAGCGTGCACCCCAGTTTGTGTAGAGCAGAAAACCGCTACCCGAAAGTTTCGCCGCCCGCGCAAAATCCACCAGCTTCAGCGAATCGCACAATTCCACATGGGACTTGGGTTTGAAGGCGAACTCCGCTTTTGTTCCGTGAACCCGCACCACCGGATTGTCCGCCGCCGATTTGCCCAGAACCACGGATTCATGCGGCAGATTCGGCAGCCGCAGCATCAGTTCATCGCGACGAGTCTCTGCCTCTGCAGCCTGCTTGTCCAGCGCGGCGATCTTGTCTCCGAGGTCCCGCGTCTCCGCCTTCTTGGCTTCGGCCTCGGCAAGTTTTTTTTGTCCCAACAACGCACCGATTTCCTTCGACACGCGGTTGCGCGCGGCTTTCAGCGTCTCCACTTCGCCCAACGCCTGTCGCCGGAGTTCGTCCGCCTGGAGGATTTCCCCGATCGCCTGTTCATCCCCGGCATTGCGGGTGGCCAGCCGCTGGCGGACAAAATCGGTCTTTTCACGAATCAGTTTGATGTCGAGCACGCGCGAATTATAGGAACGCAGCGAGCCGGGGCAAGCGGGATTGAACTTCGTCCTTTGACAGCCTGCTGCCGCCGGATACGCTGCGCGTATGGAAGCCGCTGAAACCATCGCATGTCCATATTGCGGGCAGCACTTTGAGCTGGTCATTGATACGGCCACGCCGCACCAGCGATTCACCACCGATTGCGAAGTCTGCTGCCGGCCGCTCGAAGTGACCGTGGAGTGTGAAATTGGAGAAATTCTGAGCTTGGACATCGCCGCCGGCTGAGGCAATCTCGCCGCCATGCAAAACACTGTGCTCTGGATCTACATCGTGCTGCTGCTGGTCGGTGGCCTCATTGGTTTTCTGAAAGCCAAAAGCCCTGTCTCCCTCATCATGTCCGCCGCGTTCGCCGCCGCGCTGGTGCTGTGCGCCGTATCGGGAGTGTTTGAAGTGGGCTTTCGGAAGAACCTTGCCAACATCCTCATGGCCGCGCTGCTCGTCGTGTTCGCCGTGCGGCTCGCCAAGACCAAGAAGTTCATGCCCGCCGGTCTGATGCTTGCCGTGACCATCGCCGCGCTGGCGCTGCGGAACATCAATTTCTGAAGCAAACATTCCTGTAACCACCCTGAAAACACCTGCGTCTGGAGTTACAACTGGCAGTCGGCCAACAAACAAACAACAACAAACAACGAAATAACGATGAAAAAACTACTCACAGTCATTTGCCTCACGGCAGCCCTCGCCCTCGTGGCTCAAACCGCTGAAGCCAAGGGAGACAAGGGCAAATCCGGCGAAGCGAAGGGGGTAAAAAAGGAACTTTTGGAAAAATACGACACCAACAAGGACGGCAAGCTCGACAAGGAAGAAAAAGCCAAGATCAGCGAAGAGGACAAGGCGAAATTCGGCAAGTCCCACGGCAAAGGCGGCGAAAAGAAAAAAGCCGAGTAATCATTCTCCGAAAATCAAAAACTCCAACGTCGGCAACGGCGATGGAGTTTTTTGCTTGGAGCGCCGAGCATCGCTCGGCCTGACGGACTATAGGGTTGCTCTGGCCGAACGATGCTCGGCGTTCCCCTGCCCTATTCGATACCGTAAGCTTTGATCTTGTTATAGAGCGTCTGGCGCCCGATGCCGAGCCGCTTGGCGGTTTCCAACTTGTTCCCGGAAGTCTCCTGCAGCATTTGCACGATGGCGTTGCGTTCCACGCCTTCGAGCAGAGTGAAATTAACATCACTCGTGACCATCTCCCTGCCCGCGTTCACTTCCGGGCCTACGACTTTGAAGGAGGTGATGGAAAGGTCTGCCGCGTCGATGGCACTGCCTTCGCTCAACAACACCGCGCGTTGGACTTCGTTCTGCAACTGCCGCGCATTGCCCGGCCATTCGAAGCCCATCAACCGTTCCCGGGCCGCCGGCGTAAAACCGGTGATTACCCGGTTTGCCTGGCTCGCGAACCGCTTCAGGAACGACTCCGCCAATGGCAGAATATCTTCCCGCCGCTCCCGCAACGGCGGCAGATGCACGGAGATCGCGCTGATGCGGTAGAACAAATCTTCGCGCAACTTGCCGGTCTTGATGGCGTCGTCCGTCGGGCGGTTCGTGGCCGCGACCACGCGGCAGTTGGTCTTGAAACTCGTCTTGCCGCCGACGGGCCGGACTTCTTTTTCCTGCAACACCCGCAGCAGTTTGCTCTGCGTATCGATGGGCATCTCGGAGATTTCGTCCAACATCAGCGTGCCGTCCTCCGCCTGCCGGAACAACCCTTCGCGGTCGGCGTGCGAGCCGGTGTAGGCGCCCTTCACCGAGCCGAACAATTCGCTCTCGATCAACTCTCGGGGCAGCGCTGCGCAGTTGATCTTCACCAGCGGCCCCCGGCGTCGCGGACTCAAGGTGTGGATCAGGTCCGTGATAACCTCTTTGCCCGTGCCGCTCTCGCCGGTGATGAGAATGGAAACATCGCTTTGCGCCACGCGCTCGATGGTGCGCACCACCGTCTTCATCGGCTGGCTGTGAAAAATGGGGGACATGCCGCCGCTGTTGCCGGTCATCAACATTTCCCGGAGTGCGCTGCTTTCGGCCCGGAGTTCCTTGTGTTCCAACGCACGCTTCACCATCACCTGCAGCCCGGCGATTTTGAACGGCTTGCTGACAAAATGAAATGCCCCGCGCTTTGTCGCCTC
>JAFMIX010000293.1 GCA_017853785.1 Verrucomicrobiales bacterium | reverse complement strand
GCGCCATGACCGCCATTTGGGTCTTCGATGCTGAGTTCCACGATTGCGCCCTGCTCTTTCAACCACGCAGCGGTGCGGCGCATGGCTTCGATGCCGTCGCGGTCCTGGCTTTTGTCGTGCGCCCCGGCACAGGTGACCCAGCGTGTGCCGCGCAGGGGGTGTTCGCCGTATGCGCCGTTGGTGATGGCGCGCGTGGGCGGGAAGTCGAGCGCCACGCCGCCGGAACTGGCGACGTGCAGGGAGAAATAATTTTTACCACGGCCGTGGTCGAGCGCGGCGATGGCATAGGAATTGGCCGAGCCCCGGCTGAAGCCGTGGAACATGACGGAGTTGGTCGGCACGCGCAGTTTTTGCAGCGCGAGGTCGAGTTCGCGATAGGCCTGGTCGGGCAGGTAGTAGGCGCCGCGGTCGTCGTTGTGGCCGAACCACCATTGCAGGGCGATGATGCCGACGTCGCGGCCCGCGAGATGTTTGCTCCAGATGGCGAGGTCGTCGGTGGCAAACCCGTGCGTGCCGTGCAGGGAAACGATCCAATGCTTGGGCGCGTTCGTGCCGGTCGCGCGCCAGACGGTGTAGAAACTCCGGCCGTCCGATGTGGGAAAATATTCCGGCTTCAGCTTGGCGGCGGGGGCGTAGAATTTTCCTTCCTGGGCGAGCTTGAACAATTCGGCGGCTGGGCCGGTTAGGTTGGTCTGGGCGGCGGCGAGTTGCGCGAGCGCGACGAGAGCGAGGAGCGGGAGGAGTTTCATGGTCGGTTCTGGAGGATGGTTCGGAGGGTGATGAGTTCGGCGCGCGGTTCGTCGGCCACGTGGCTCATCTGCCCGGCGTGGCGATACCAATAGCGAGCGTTGCCCAAGTCGCCTTCAATCTTATGCAGCACCGCGTGAATCCACGCGGCGGTGGCGTCGGCCTCGTATTGCTGCACGACCTCGTGCGCGGCGTCCCATTTGCCGGCGAGGGCGAGCTCGATGGCGTGGAGGAGTTTATCTTGGGGTGCGCTCATGGCGGGAGTGTTACTGACCAACAGGGTGAACTGCAAGTTGCGGAATCGCCGCCGCCGCGCCCCCGGCGGACGGTTGGCGCTGGCTTTGGTGCGGAAAAAATGCCAAGGTGCGCCCATGCCCGCAGTTTCATCCGAGCCGAATCCACCCGCGTGTCCGCCGGGATTCCTCCGCCTATGAGCCTGACCAAGCTGGGTTGGAACGCCGCCCGCGATGAACAGTTCGCGCCGCATCTCGCCAAGGGGTTGCTTCCCGCACGTGTGGCGGTGGAGGCCAAGCATCACTACCGCGTCTGGACCGCCGACGCGGAACTCACCGCGCAAGTCACGGGGAAATTCATCCACGAATCGCGCCGCGACCATTCTGTGCTGCCCAAGGTCGGCGATTGGGTCGCCATCAAGCGCGTGCTGAACGAAGACAAGGCCACCATCCACGCCATCTTGCCGCGCCGCACGCAGGTCACGCGCAAGACTTCCGGCCGCAACACCGCCGCGCAGATTCTGGCCACGAACATCGACACCGTCTTTCTCGTGACTGCGGCCGATCCCTCGTTCAACGCCGCGCGGCTGGAGCGGATGCTCGTCATGGGCCACGAGAGCGGCGCGCGACCCGTGGTCGTGCTCAACAAGATCGACCTGTGCGACGACCTCGAAGCCAAACTCGCCGAGGCCACGCACGCAGCGGGCGAGGCGCTCGTGCTCGCCGTCTGCGCCCGCACCGGTCGCGGCGTTAAGAAATTGGCCGCACTGATCCAACCCAGCGACACCGTCGCCTTCATCGGCACCTCCGGCGTGGGCAAGTCCAGCCTCATCAACCGGCTCTACGGCGAAGACCTCATGCCCACGCTGGAAGTCCGCGAGAGCGATGCCAAGGGCCGGCACACGACCTCCTGGCGCGAGATGATTTTCCTGCCGCAAGGCGGCGTGGTCATTGACACGCCCGGCATGAGGGAATTCCACCTGTGGGGCGCGAGCGAAGGAACGAAGGACACGTTTCCCGAAATCGAGGCGCTCGCCACCAGGTGCCGGTTCCGCGACTGCACGCACACGCAGGAGAAGGATTGTGCCGTACTGGCCGCCCGCGAAGCGGGCACGCTGCCGCGGGAACGCCACGAAAGCTTCATCAAACTCCAAAGTGAAATCAGCCACCTCCGCGAAGCCGAGAAACAAGCCGGTTGGCAGAGCCGCCGCAAGCGCGACCGCGTAGCCCACCGCGTCTTCAACAAGCCAAACTGAATCTCCCCGATTTTGCGAACCGCATCCCAGTCCCTCCCGGTGGCGGCCAGCCCGTCAACATTCTCGGCATCCCCATGCTCATCCGCGTCCACGGGCACGACACCGGCGGCGTTGTAGTTGCGCTGCGCCGAGCCGAGAAAATCATGGTAGTGATCGACGCCGTAAGGCCACTTGCCAAACCGCGACGGGCTCACGCCTTGCAATGAAATGCCGAGCGTAGCCACGTTCACGTCGTTTTCCTGAACGGGGTTGTTGGCGCGCCGGACGAACTGGAACTCATTCTGCATGTGCCATGACACGGTGGCGGTGTACTCAGCGTTACGTTCGGTCGCGTGCCCCAAGCGGGCGTAAACGAGTTGGCGCGACTGGTCAAAGCGATGCTCGCGGTCTGTGCCCCGCGTGAGGCCTTCCCAAGTCAGGCCCTCAACCGTGCGGTGCGTGGGCCTCACGTCGTCCAGTTCGGTGTGCTGATAGGCAGGGTGAGTTTCGTACGCGGCGCGAGGAAGTAACCCATCTTGAAATCCACGTCTCCCTGATCGTAACCCGTGTCCGGCCGCAGGCCCACGCCCTCACCACCCTCCACGTCGCCGTAGGTCTTGGCCAAAAGCCCCAGTGCTCGCGTTCCGCCGGGCCGAATTCCAACCGGCCCAAGTGCGCCCGCTCGGCAGAGCCATACCGGTGATACGTCGCGCCACTCCAGTGCGCGCCGGAGCCGAAGCCGTAGTTCGGTTCGCGCATGAGGGCGTTGACGGTGCCGCCC
>JAFMIX010000292.1 GCA_017853785.1 Verrucomicrobiales bacterium | reverse complement strand
GTTGAGAGTTGATGGTTGAGAGTTGATGGTTGATAGAGGATGGAGCAATTCAAAATGAAAAAGTTGAGGGGTGAAAATTTAACCGCAAAGACACGAAGGCACGAAGGGGAGGAAAATTTAGCCACAGATGGGCGCGGTCTGTTGCATTGATTTCAGATAATGGAAATTTGCAAATGGCTGGCAACTAAAGGCTGTTCGGTTCGGGTCAATCCAGCAGAATTTTTCGTAACTGGCCGCTGCCTCGGCTGACACTTTCGCTGACAGTGCCAGTGCGGGAAATGATTCGCTGTGGATACTGAGAGGACGGCTATCTTTTGAGCCGACATAGCCGGGATGGTTGCCGCCATGACCGAAAGCGAACTGCGGGTTGAGGGTGAAACAACCTCCCACAACCCGCTTGGTTGACCGGGACAGCGCCACGAGGCGGGCAAGGCGTTTGGCGGTTCAGTCTGATCCAGGCGAGCTTTGCTTCCTTGGGTCGCGTTCGTAGCCGAGAAGCCGGCCCGGCGTTTGATTTTCAGCGGGATCTCACGTGCTATGGTTGGCGTGTCGAGTTCAGCCCGTCCGAATGGCTGCGGCCGAGCAGGAGGCGCAGGCTGTTCATGACGACGAGGACGGTGCTGCCTTCGTGGCCGACGACGCCGAGGGTGAGCGGGATCTTCCCCAGCGTGGCGAAAATGACGAGCACCACCACGGTGCCGAGCGAGATGACGAGGTTCTGCCGGATGATGCGCCGGGCACGCTGGCTCAACCGGAAGGCCTGCAGGAAATTCTCCAGCCGGTCGTGCATCAGGACCACGTCCGCCTGTTCCAGCGCGGCGTCCGAGCCCCGCGCGCCCATCGCCACGCCCACGTGGGCGGCGGCAAGGCTGGGGGCGTCGTTCACGCCATCGCCGACCATCGCCACGCGCCGGCTGTTTTCGCTCAGCGAGCGGATGGCCGCCACTTTTGCCTCGGGCTTCAGTTCGGCGCGGATTTCATCGAGGTGCAATTGCGCGCGCAGATGTTCGGCGGTGGCCTGGCGGTCGCCAGTGAGCACCACGGAACGCAAGCCGGCGCGGCGCAATTCATCGATGACGTGGCGTGACTGCGGGCGGATGTCGTCGCGCAGCACGATGCGGCCCAGCAACGGTCCCGCGCTCAACCAGATCTCGGAGAATCCGGCGGCCGTGGGGGGGACGCCGGCGATGCTGGCGCTCCGGGTCTCCGCGGCCACCCATTCGCGGCGGCCGAGCAGGCAGACTTTGCCATCGCGGCGGGCGCGCAGCCCCTGGCCGGTCACGGATTCAAACTGCTCGAACTCGAGGGCTTCAATCTGGTGCTGCTTGCCGTGGCGGGTGATGGCGCGGGCGAGGGGGTGGGTGGAAAGTTTTTCCAGCGAGTAGGCGAGCTGCAGGATCCTGGTCTCGCCGCCGGCGGGAAAGCTCTCCACTGTTTCCACGGCGAGTTCGCCGGTGGTGAGGGTCCCGGTCTTGTCGAGGCAGACGGTATGGATCTCCGCCAATTTTTCCACCGCCGCGCCGCCGCGGATGAGGATGCCGTGGCGCGCGCCCCAGGCGATGGCGGCGAGGACGGCGGACGGGATGGAGAGGACGAGGGCGCAGGGCGAGGAGACGACCAGCAGGGTCATGGTGCGATAAAAGGCGCTGAGGCCGGGGACGGCGGGGTCGGGTGAGGTGAAGGGGGCGAGGCCAAAGCCGAGCCACCAGACGAAAAACATCCCGAACGACGCGGCGATGACGGCGTAGGTGTAGACGGCGCTGAACTTGTCGGTGAACCGCTGCACCGGGGCTTTCTGGTGCTGCGCTTCCTTGATGAGGTGGATGATCTTCTGCAACGCGCTTTCGGCGGCGGGCCGCAGCACGGCGACCTCCACGGCGCCCCAGAGGTTGATGGTGGCGGCGAGCACGCGGTCGCCGACGGCTTTCGCGACGGGCGTGGCTTCGCCGGTGAGGTTGGATTCATCCGCGGCGGTCGTGCCTTTCAGGATTTCCGCATCCACCGGAAACTGGCTGCCGGGCTTGACCAGGAGGCGCATGTTGGGGCGGATTTTTTCGACGGCGATTTCGCCCTCGTTGCCGCGGTCGTCGAGGAGCGTGGCGACCTTGGGGGCGTCATGGAACAGCGACTTGATGGCGCGCTGGGTGCGTTCCATCGCGTAATGTTCGAGCGCGCCGGCGAAGGAGAAGAGGAAGAGCAGCACGGCGCCTTCGTTCCACTGGTTCACCGCCGCGCTGCCGGCGGCGACGGCGAGCATGAGGAAGTGCACGTCGAGGCCGCCTTCCTGGCGGAGACGTTCCCACAGTTCCTCGGCGGCGAACCAGCCGCCCGCGAGATACGCCAGCGCGTAGAAAAAATATCCGAGCGGCGCGGGATGCCCGCCCACCGTGGGCGTGAAATGCGCCGCCAGCCCGAACGCCGCGCAGAGCAGGGCGCAGAGCAACTGCCATTTCCATTCGCCGAGGTGCGCGTCGGCGTCGTGCAGTTCGACGTCGCGCTGGATGAATCTGGGAAAGGGAATATCGCGCCAGCGCCAGAAGCGCGGCGCGGTGGGGCAGGTGACGCGGGCGATGGTGGTGCTGGCGGCGTCGCGCTTGATCGTGAGGGCCTGGTGCTCGGCGGCGGAAAGCGGCGCGGCGCAGGCCTGGCAATCCTCCCGGCCTTCGAGCAGGCCGCAGGGAAACGCGGCTTGCGCGGATTCCACGGTTTGCGTGATACGGGCGGCGAGGGCGGCTTCATCGGTGCGGCCGAGGGTGGCCACGGAAATCCTGTCCGCGGCGCGGTTGATGGTCACGGCTTCGAGCGCGGGGTCGGCGGCCAGGGCGGCGGCGACGGAGCGGGCCAGACAGGCGGGCGGGGAAGCGGTGGCGGATCGGGCGCTCATGCATAATCAATCTAGCATTTTGCGCGGGGGAGGAAAGCAGGTTTATCCCAGCCGTAGAGGAGGGAGGGGGCAATTCAGAATTGAGAATTCAAAATTAAAAAGTGAGGGGGAAATTTAA
>JAFMIX010000037.1 GCA_017853785.1 Verrucomicrobiales bacterium | reverse complement strand
GCGATTTCGGCCTGCGCGGCGTCATCGGCAAGGGCGGCATGGGCGCGAAGACGCAGGCGGCGTGCAAGGAATACGGCTGCGTGTATCTCCACGCCATCGGCGGCGCGGCGCAGGTGCTGGCCGAGTGCATCAAGAAGGTGCGCAATGTTTACTTACTCGAAAAGTTCGGTTCGCCCGAAGCCATCTGGGAACTTGCGGTGGTGGATTTCCCGGCAGTGGTGACGATTGACGCGCACGGCCGGTCGTTGCACGAGGAAGTTTTCGCCAAGAGCCAGGCGGCTTTGGCGGAAAGGCTTTGATCCCAGCGCCGGCTAACGGGAAAGTTTCTTCTCCTTCGCCCACGCGATGGCGCGACGGCGGCCTTCGGCGATCTCTTCCGGCTTCATGCTTTCGGCGAGGACAGCGCGGTTTTCGGCGGCACGGTCATTGCCCTTCCACATCGCCAGGGTAAACCATTTATAGACCTCCACCCAATCCAACTTCATGCCCTGCTCCAATCCGCACATCAGCCCCAGATTGAAATACGCCCCACCCACGCCCTGCTCCGCCGCCAAACGAAACCATCGCGCCGCCACCACGTAATCCTGTGTCACCCCGCGCCCGTCGTAATACAGCGTGCCGAGCTGGAATTGCGCGCCGGCGTGCCCCTGCCCCGCCGCCTTGGCGAACCACTTGACCGCCTCGGCGCAATCTGCGGGAAGACCGTTCGTGCGGTCGTAAATCAAGCCCAACCGGTATTGCGCCTCCGCGAAATTCTTTTCCGCCGCCTTGTGGAACAACACCGCCGCCGCCGCCGCATTGGTCGGCACGCCGCGCCCGGTCTCATACATCTGCCCCAGCGCGCACTGCGCGGGCGCGACACCTTGGGCTGCCGCCTTGCGATACCATTTCGCCGCCGCGGCCGCGTCGCGCAACGCTTCCGGCCCCGACTCGCGCAGCGCGCCGAGGTAAAATTGCGCCAAGGCCAGATTCTGCTCCGCAGCCGCCTGATACCACTTCGCCGCCGCCGCGGCATCCCGCGCCACGCCTTCGCCACGCTCAAACATCGTGCCGAGGGTGAATTGCGATTGTGCATCGCCCGCTTCCGCCTGCGCCTTCAGCTCCGCGAATTGGTTCGTTTGGGCGCGCCCGAACAACGCAAATCCCAGCAGCACGCCGGAAAAAAATCCGACACCGATCCACCGCCGATAATTTTGCTCCTCCATCATTTACCGGAGTTTAATCAAACGGTCGCCCGAATCAAACCGGCAGTTACCGCCTCGCCATCGGCCTTTTCTTGGCTGACCAATGACAATAATTGGCAATACCTTGCCACCGCGTCCCGATTGGCGTAAATCGCATCTAGAAATACAAAACAGAAAGGAACAATCCCATGAGCATCAAGAACGACCGCGCTGCCTGGCTTCAGGCCGACCCCGGCAATTGCTCCAGCATCCCCCGAGCACTCGCGCGCGTCTACCGGCTGATCTTGCTCGGTGCGCCCGGCGTCGGCAAAGGCACCCAGGGCAAACGGCTGTGCCAGGGCCTCGGCACCTGCCATCTTTCGACCGGCGATGTCTTCCGCGCCGCCAAATGCCGCGCCGCCGGCGAACGCAGCCCCGCGCTCACGTTCGCCCTCATCTTCATGCGTCACGGCGAACTCGTCCCGGACGATACCGTCATCAATCTCGTCCGCGAACGCGAACGCTGCCTGCGCTGTCACGGCGGGTTTTTGTTGGACGGTTTTCCCCGCACGGTCTCACAGGCCGATGCGCTGGCCAGACTCCTGGATCAAAACAAGGTCAAGCTCGATGCCGTCATCAACTACGAACTCCCGCTCGACCAGCTCGTTTCCCGGCTCAGCGGCCGCCGCACCTGCGCCGTTTGCAAGGCCGTGTTCCATGCAAGCACGTTGCCGCCCCGGGTCGAAAACGTCTGCGACCACTGCGGCGGCAACCTCATCCAGCGCGAGGACGACCGCCCGGAAGCCATTCAGGTCCGCATGCAGGCCTACGAGCAAAGCACCCGCCCCCTCATGGACTATTACCAGCAGCGCGGCCTGCTGGTGAACATTCCCGCCGCCGGCACGCCCGACGAAACCTATCAGGCCACCCTCGTCCAGCTCCAGAGCCGCACCACGGCCACCAACTGACCGCCAGTGGCAGCCCGCCGCCTCGGTGAATTGGACCGGCCGCATCCGCGCGAGAAATCAGATGCACTCCGCGCCCGGGTGAGCTACCTTCCGCGCAATATTTGTGAGTCCAGCAATATTTGCATGAAGGCAGGCACGCGTCACCGACTGTTCACCTCCGGGTTTGGATTGCTCGCCGCGATCAACCTCGCTTTCCATTCCAGCGAAACCGCGCCCTTGCCGGATTTTGACAAGCGCACGCCCGCCGCCAGCCCAAAGCCCACCGCCCCCGCCGGACTCAATGTCAGCCGCGACCCCATCACCGGCGCACCCAAATTTGTCACCGCCGCCAGAGGTTTTCTGACCGCGCCCGGCAGTCCGAGCAAAACCACCGCCGCCAAATCCAGGGCGGCTGTCGGCGGCGATCCCCACCAAACGCTCAAAACCTTCCTCAACGAGCACGCTTCCCTCTACGGCCACGGTGCGGAAGTCCTCGCCACCGCCACCGTCACCCGCGACTTCACCGCTGCCCACAACGGCCTGCGCACCACCGTCTGGCAGCAGCAGGTGGATGGCATTCCCGTTTTCCGGTCGGTGCTTGTCGCCCACGTCACCGCCAAGGGGGAACTCGTCAATGTCGCCAGCCGCTTCATTCCCGACCCCGCCGCCGCAGCTGGCAACGCCGCGCGCGCCAGCGCCCAAACTGCTCCCAACGTGCCCGCCACCCGGGCTCTGCGGATTGCCGCCAAAAACCTCGGGGCATCACTGGCCGAAACTTCGCCCCCCGGCAGCGCCACCGGGGCGCAACAGAAGCGAACTTTTACCGCGTCCGAGTTGCGTGGCGAAGCTACCACCCAACTCGTCTGGCTGCCGTGGAGCGCCACGCGGCTGGCCTTATGCTGGGATGTCACCCTCTCCAGCCGCGCCCGCAACGAGACCTATCAAGTGCTCGTGGACGCGCAGACCGGCGAGGCGCTCCTGCGCCGCTGCCTCACCAAACACCTCAACGACGCGACTTACAACGTCTTCACCAGCGATAGCCCCTCCCCGTTTTCGCCCGGCTGGCAGACGCCGCAATCCGGCCAGCCAGCCACCAGCCCACGCGCGCTTATCACGCTCAGCGCGCTATCCACCAACGCCTCGCCCGAAGGCTGGATTCCCGGCGGCGGCAACGATACCATCGGCAACAACGTAGCCGCCGCCACCGACCGCAACGGCGACGACGCGCCCGACCTGCCACGGCCGCAGGGTTCACCGTTTCGCGTGTTTGATTTCCCGCTCAACCTTGCGATGAGTCCCACCGACTCCGGTGCCGCCGCTGTCGTGCAGTTGTTTTACTGGTGCAACTTCATGCACGACCGGCTTTACGACCTTGGCTTCACCGAGGCGGCGGGAAATTTCCAGAGCAACAACTTCGGGCGCGGCGGATTGGGCGGCGATGCGGTCATCGCCGACGCGCAAGATGGCAGCGGCTTCAACAACGCCAGTTTCACCCCTACGCCGGATGGACAACCCCCGCGCATCCAAATGTATCTCTTCAATGGCCCCAACCCCGACCGCGACGGCGACTACGACGCCGAAATCATCCTCCACGAATACACTCACGGCCTTTCGGAACGGTTGGTGGGCGGCGGCGTGGGCATGAGCGCCTCGCAGAGCGGCGGCATGGGTGAAGGCTGGTCGGATTTTTACGCGCTGGCCATCTTGAGTGAGCCCGGCGACGACCCGGACGCCGCCTACGCCCTCGGCGGTTATGCGACTTATCAATGGTTCGGCCTCACCGAGAATTATTATTACGGCATCCGCCGCTATCCCTACTCCACCGACCTCGCAAAAAATCCGCTCACGTTCCGGGACATTGACCCGGCCCAAGCCAACGCTCACCCCGGGGTTCCCATCAGTCCGATCTTTCCGTTCTCCGCCGGGAACGCGGACGAGATCCACAACCAAGGCGAGGTCTGGTGCGTCACGCTCTGGGAGGCCCGCGCCAATCTGATCGGCAAACTTGGCGCGACGAACGGCAACGAGTTGATCCTCCAACTCGTCACCGACGGCATGAAGCTCGCGCCCGCTGACCCCACGTTCCTCGAAGCCCGCGACGCCATTCTCCAAGCGGACGAGGTGGCCACCGGTGGTGCGAACCTGCCAGAATTATGGGCAGCTTTCGCCAAACGCGGAATGGGTT
This sequence comes from Verrucomicrobiales bacterium, assembly GCA_017853785.1. GTDB lineage: Bacteria > Verrucomicrobiota > Verrucomicrobiia > Limisphaerales > JAFMIX01 > JAFMIX01. Next base: position 9,102 of record JAFMIX010000037.1, on the reverse strand, counting down.
TCAACGCCACCAGTCCGGCCAGCACCACGACCACCGGAGTTTTTGAATCGTTTGATTTGCCGGACGATCTGCGCATCACCCCGAGCAGCCCCGCCATCGCTGTCGGCCCGGTGGGGGGACCGTTCTCCGGCACCAACTGGAGTTTCACCCTCACCAATATCGGCATTTCTCCAGTGGATTGGGTTATCGGCACCGCGACGAACTGGCTTGCCGCCACTCCCGGCGAGGGCAACCTCGCCACCGGCGTGACCACCACCGTCACCGTCAGCCTCACGGACGTGGCGACGAATCTCCCCGCCGGCATCTTCACCGCCAGCCTGCGCTTCACCAACGAATCCAGCGGCAACATCCAAAGCCGCCAGTTCACCTTGAGCATCGGGCAACCGGACGATTTCTTCACCGAACTATTCTCCGGCAACAGATTTGACCTCGACCACAGCACCATCACCTTCAACCCCACAGGCGGCGCGAATCATTATTCCGCCTGCCGCATGGCTGCCGCCACGTTCCCGACCGACCCCACCGGCGGCACGCCGCTGACGTTGACCGACGATTCGTTCGCCACCATCACGCTCACCGGCACCAACAGCGTGGCCATCTACGCACAGCGCACGAACTTGCTCTACCTGTGCAGCAACGGCTACCTGACGTTCGACGCCGCCGACCTGACCAATACCACATTTAATGGCAATTCCTACTCCGACCATTTCAGCCGCACCCGCGTCGCCGCGCTGTTCGATGACTTGAACCCCGCATCCGGCGGCGTAGTCACGCGCCAGGAATTACCTGACCGCATCGCCATCACCTGGCTCGGCGTGCCGTTGTATGGCGCCAGCGCCCCAAATGATTTTCAGCTCGAAATGTTCTATGACGGACGCATCCGCGTCACCTGGCTTAGCGTAAATGCCCGCAACGGATTGACCGGCCTTTCCGCCGGAAATGGTTTGCCGCTGTTTTTCAGTGCGAGTGACTTGACCGGCTTCGGCTCCTGCGCCAACGTGCCGCCGGAACTGCTCCAGCCCACCAACGTAATGACCACCGCCGGCGGAACGGCGCAATTTGTTTCGGGGGCGGACGGCAGTCTGCCGATGAACTACCAATGGAAATTCAACGGCACCAACCTCCCTGCCGCCACCAACGCTACGCTCACGCTCAACAACGTCACCGCCGCCAACGCCGGTCGCTACGCCCTCGCCGCCACGAACGCCTTCGGCGGCGGCGTCAGCTCCAACGCCCTGCTCACCGTCCTGCCCGCCACCACCCTGGCGGCGGCTCTGGACAGCACCAATCTCACCTGGACCACCGGCGGCGCGGCCGGCTGGACCGGCGGCAACAGCATCACGCACGACGGCACAGATGCGGCCCAAAGCGGTGACATCGGAGACACGCAGGAATCCTGGGTGCAGACCGTCCTCACCAACGGGCCCGGCACGCTCACCTTCTGGTGGCGCGTTTCTTCCGAGTCAGGTCACGACTTCCTAGAATTTTACACCAACAGCGTGCTCCTGAGCGGCCGCATCTCCGGCAGCGTCGAGTGGCAGTCGAAGAATTATCGGCTTCCCGCCGGCAACCAGACGCTGCGCTGGCGCTACACCAAAGATGGCAACTTAAGCAACGGCAGCGACAGCGGGTGGGTGGACGAAGTGCGGTTCGTGCCGGACGTGCCGCTGCAATTTCTGCCGCTGCAACTCAACGGCGATCAACTGCAACTCCGGGTCGGCAGTGCAAGCACCACTGCTTTGGAAGCCGCGCAAGCAGGCCGCATCCAGTTGTTCGCCACCACGAATGTATCGCTCCCCTTCGGCAGTTGGACGCTGGTAACAAACGCAACGGTCTTCACGAACGGGACGCTGGAACTCAACGGCCTGAGCGCCACCAACGGAACGCAACGCTACTACCGCGCCTCGCAAAATCCGTGACGAAGCAATCGGGGGATTTTAAAAAACCCGAAAGCCCCAGCCTACCCCGCCAGCAAAGCCCGGCAGGCGGCGCGGAGCCTCTTGAGATTCGCCACCGACTTCGCCTCGATGTAGCAGCGGAACAGCGGTTCGGTGCCGCTCGCACGGAACGCCACCCATTCGTGATTCGGCAGCAGAAATTTGTAGCCGTCGGTGGTGACAAACTGCTCCACCGGAAATTTTCCGATGGTTTTCAAGCCACTGCCAAGCTTGGCCATGATGGCGTCCTTGCTTTCAGGCTGGATGGGGATGTTGATGCGGTCGCTGTGAAATTCACCGATGAGTTTTTCGAGTCCGCGCAGGATTTTGCCGAGGGAACAGCCTTCCGTGGCGACCAGTTCCGCCATCAGCAGGCAGGCGAGGATGCCGTCCTTTTCCGGAACATGCCCTTTTACACTTAAGCCGCCGGATTCCTCGCCGCCGACAATCACGGGCTCGCTTTCCATCAATGCTCCGATGTATTTGAAGCCGACGGGCGTCTCATGCAACTTAACGCCATGCATCCCGGCGATGGCGTCCACCTGATGGCTCGTCGGCACGGTGCGGACGACCGCGCCGGTCCAACCGCGATTCTTCTTCAGGTGATAGAGCGTGAGGGCGAGAATCTGATTGGGCGTGAGCCAGGTGCCGTCCTGATCCACGATGCCGAAACGATCGGCGTCGCCGTCGAGGCCGAGGCCGATCTGCGCTTTACCGCTGCGGACAAATTCACTGACGACTTCCATGCCGTGCGCGTTCGGTTCGGGGTGGTGGCCACCAAAAAGCGGGTTCGTCTCGTCGTGGAAACGGGTGATTTTCGCACCGCAATTTTCCAGCAGCGTGTCGAGATAGCCACGTCCCGTGCCATACATCAGCTCCACGGCAATTTTCATCTTCGCCTTTTTGATGACATCGAAGCGGACGAACTTCTTGAGCGCGCGGAAATAATCCGGCATCGGATCGATGGTCTGGCACTTGTAAGTGCCGATGACGGCAGGCTTGGCGAGCGACCAGTTCTTAGCCTGCAGCTTGACGATGTTGGCCTCGATCTGCTTGGTCACATCGGGCGTGGCGGGCGCGCCGTTGGAGGTGGAAAATTTCAGCCCCTGATACTCGGCGGGGTTGTGGCTGGCGGTGAAGTTGATGCCGCCGATGGCCTGCTTGACGCGGATGGTGTGCGAGATGACCGGCGTGGGGGTGGGCCGGTCGCACAGCAGGCAGCGGATACCATTAGCTTCGAGCACCTCGGCGGCGGCGAGCGAAAATTCCTTGCCGAGAAAGCGCGCGTCGCACCCAAGAATCAGAACCGGCTTGCGACTGCGGATTGGTGAGGCAGCTTTTTTTCGCTCCGCATTGAGGTAATCCGCAATCGCCTGGGTGGCGAGGCGGACGTTATCAAAGGTGAAGTCGCGGGCGATGATGTCACGCCACCCGGAGGTGCCGAATTTGATTTGAGCCATAAAAATTCAGGAGTCCGAATCCAGAAGTCATGAATCCGGGGAGTTTGTTGCCATTCTGACTTGCGGGTTCTGCCGTTAACTTTTCCAATCGAAGGCGCCTTTTTTCAACGCGTAAATGTAGCCGACAAACAGGATGCCGAGGAAGCTCACCATCGAACCCAGGATCAGGTTCCGGGTGGCCGGATCGGCGAGCATCGTTTTGTAGATCACCGCCCACGGATACATGAACACCACCTCAATATCGAACAGGATGAAAAGCATGGCCACGAGATAGAATTTGACCGAAAGCCGCGGGCTGCCGCTGCCAACGGGCAGCATTCCGCACTCATAGGCCGTGTCCTTGATTTTGGATCTCCGCCCCCGCTGCCCCAGCAAGATGGAGAAAACGATCATCCCCCCCGTGGCGGCGACCGCCAGAGCAAAAAGCATCAGCACGGCAAGATATTGAGGCAACTGCGGCTCATTCATGGGAAGAAATTAGAAACCGCCGCCCGCATTGGCAAGGTGAATCCCGGCATTCAAACGGACTCGGAGAGTTAGACTCCGGAATTCGGCGGCGGGAAAAACTAGGCTAGGGCAACGCCGAACCGCCGCTTAACGAATGCAATTTAAGCCAGTCGGCCAACTCCTCTCCGGCCATCTGCGAAAACACCCAAGCCCCGTAGGAATTCAAATGCCATGCATCCATGAAATATGAGTCCGGCATGGTCGGCACCGCCGTGGAGATGGCCGAAAGATTCTTGTGCTTGGCCATCATCCGGTTCAGGAAGGCACTGAAAACGGCGGTGCGCTCGGCGCGGTCCGGCTTGTCGAGCAGGAGTTCTGGCACGGGCAGGCTCAACCAGATGACGCGGATGCCATTGGCTTCGGCCAATTCGAAAAACTTTTCGATGTAGAGCTCGTTGTAGGAATGGATGGCGATGGGCGCGGAAAGGACGGGCGGCACGATGCCGGCATCGAGGATGGATTTTCCAGGCAGGGGCGGCTGCGGTTCGGTGGCGCCGATTTTCGCCCGGGTATTCTGCACGGAGGTGATGGAAGATTCCAGCTGGCGGAAGAAGGTGAGATTGCCGGTGGTGATGGCGCTGTAAAATTCCTCGCGGTAACGGAGCGTGTAGCTGAACCGGCACAGCGTGCCGTAGAGCCAGTGATCGAGATTGACGCCGTCGCGGAGCAGTTGCACGGATTCCGCGGGGGTGGCGAACCGGGACAGGAACCGGTCGAGCAGCGGGTCCGACCAGACAAACGGATGCGGGGCGAGCACGATGACGCGGGGGGCCTTGCCGGCGGCGATCTGCCGGCGGAGGACAAAGTAGTTAAAAAGCGGCGACGTGCCGGGCAGCGCGTAGTTGCTGACCTGATAATCCTGGCCGATGAACCGTTCGAGCAGCCCCGCGCGGATACCGCTCGTGGCGCTGTCGCCCATCAGTTGCACGTCCGCCGGCGGCAGGTAGCGGATTTCCTCGGCCCGATGCTGGACGGTGCGGGTCATGAAACCCTCCGGCATGACTCGCATGGCGGTCTCAATCAACAAGACCGCCACCACGAAAAGCCACAGCGGGGTGAGCCGCGTTTCCGCCGGGACCGGGGTTGCCGCCTCAGAATGCAAAGTAGATGAATTGGTCGCCACCGGTGACTCCCATGATAAGGGTGATGTAGAACAGGAACAGGAAAACCGCCGCGACCAGCACCGGCCGGCGGCGGACAAAGAACCAGGGATTCCGCGTCAGAAAGGCCGGAGTCTCCATGAGCAGAATCAGCCCCACGTAGGGCAGCATCTTGAACAGCAACGGGAGGAAGCTTGCGGAAAACTGGAATTGAAACAGCGCACCGGTGGCCGTGCAGATCTGATCCCACGACGCGGCGCGGAAGATGAACATCCCGTAAATCGTGAGGAGAAAATTCCCGGCGATGCAAGCTACGCGCGAGGCATGGGAATGACGCCGCTCGCCACGCCAAGCGACATAGGCGCGGTGGAGCGAGAGGATCAACCCCTGATAAGCGCCCCAGATCACATAAGCCCAAGATGGCCCATGCCAAAGCCCGCCAATGAGCATCACCGTCAGCAGATTCAGCGAGGTGCGGAGGCGGCCACCGCGGCTGCCGCCCAGCGGGATGTAAAGGTAGTCGCGCAGCCACGAACCCAGGCTGATGTGCCAGCGCCGCCAGAAATCCTGCGGGCTGGTCGCGTAGTAGGGGAAATTGAAATTTTCCATCAGGTTCACCCCGAACCATCGGGCCACCCCGCGGGCGATGTCAATATACCCACTGAAGTCGGCATAGACCTGAAAGGTGAAACCCACCGCGCCCAGCACCACGTCCCCGGTGCTGAACTGATCCTGACTGAAAATACGTGTGACCTTGAGCGCCAGGTTGTCGGCGATGGCGACTTTTTTGCAGTAACCCCAGAGCACAAGGTAAAAGCCCTCGATGATGTCGGCGTTCGTGATGGCGCGGGGATTTTGGATTTGCGGCAGGAGATGGTTCGCGCGTTCAATCGGTCCGGCGACGAGCTGAGGGAAGAAAGTTTTGAACAACAGAAAGTCCCGCAGGTCGCGACACACGGGCGTCACGCCGCGATAGACGTCCACCAGATAGGCGATCGCCTGAAAAGTGTAGAAAGAGACGCCCGCGGGGAGGATGAAGGAAATGGTCCGGGCTGCCGACATGAAACCCATTTGCGTAAGCAGCGCGGTGATGTTCTCCAGAAAGAAGCCGCGATACTTGAAATAACACAACAGCCCGACACAGACCGTGATGCACGCGCCGCACCACCGGCGCTTTTCCCGGGGCGAAGCCGCGGTGGTGATCCGAAGCGCGCCGTAATAAGCGGTGAGGCAATTGAAGCCGAGCAGCCCAAGGTAGCGCCAGTCCCACCAGCCGTAGAAGATGAAGCCCGCCACCAACAAGATCCCATTACGCCAGCGCAATCCACCCACCCGGACTGCCGCCAGCACCAGCACCAGAAAAATTACGAAATTGAGCGAATTGAACAGCATTTAATGGCGGGGTGCGCCCATTTGGCGGACGGGATGGTCGGAGTAACGATGCCGGCAACTGATGGAAATCATACGAAGCGAGCTGGGATCGGAGGCGCAGACGCTCAGGCCGGCCATCCGAAATCCAGTGCGTCCCGCTGGCCTCTGGGCCGGGATTGACGCCGGTGCGGACGCGAGGAAAATTTTTTAGCGCGATTCATGGTGCGGAACGATATTGCCCCAGAATCCTGCGTCAAGTGCCGACTTACCACAACAACGGTGAAACGGTTAATTTTCTTGCCACGGGGCAGTCAAGATACATACTGTCCCTCAATCAAGGACGTTTTTTCCAAGGATGGAAACTGCCTTGTCGTGTCCGGATGAATAATAGTGCATCAAAATACTGGGTCGGCGTAGTCCGGCACTTTTTGCTCGATGTCCTGATTTTTTCCATCGCCTTTGGCTTCGGCATCGCGCTTCGCCTGCCGGAAATCTGGGATCATGCGCTGGTGGAATGTTGGTCTGGAATCATCTTGGGAGCGTTGGTGTTTGCCAGCGCGGCCTATGTGTGTGGCCTGTATTCGCTGCACAGTGCCAACCAGCAATTCTTCAACCGCTTTCTCCTGATCGGGTTTTGCCTCTTATTCGCCCTCGGGCCGATGTTGGGCGTCTTTTATCTCAATTTCTCCGCCCGCATCGGCCGCGGCGTGATGTTGATCAGCACCAGCCTCAGCTACCTGGTGTTGCTGCTGCATCATGTCTGGCTGCATCGCCGATTCCGGAACTACCGGGAACGCGTGGCGCTGATCGTGACCTCGGCTGAAGACGAGGCGGAAGCGCTGCTCTTGCAGGACTTTGGCCGGCATTACCTCGATCTCATCGGCGTCGTTCATTACGAAAATTACCGGCCCGCGACCACCCTGCCCGTTCTCGGTTCGGTGGGCGCGCTTACCGAAATCACGCAGCGCCACAAACTGGAGCGCATTCTCTGCACCAACCAAAGCATTCTCGACCCGAAAATGTGCCAACGCTTCTGCCAACTGCGTTACTCCGGCGTCAGCGTCATGCCCATCATCGGCCTGTTTGAGGAGATGTGCCAATGCATCCCCCTCCCGCTGATCACCCCGGAATGGCTGCTCACCGCCAGCGGCTCGCCCCGGATGATCTATCTTAAAAAATTAAAACGGGCCTTCGATGTCGCCACCGCCACCATCGGCCTCTGCTGCCTGTGGCCATTCCTCCTCGCCGGCATGGTCTGGGTCAAAATCTTTTCGCCCTCCGGCCCGATCTTCTACCGCCAGATCCGGAGCGGCCGCTTTGGCAAACCCTTCCACGTGATCAAACTCCGGACCATGCGGGTGGACGCCGAATCGGCGGGCGCACCTGTCTGGGCCAGCGCCGGCGATGCCCGCGCCATTCCCGGCGGCAACTTTCTCCGCCAATACCGCATTGATGAGATCCCGCAGCTCTGGAACGTCCTGCGCGGCGAAATGTCCTTGGTCGGCCCACGCCCTGAGCGGCCTGAATTCGTCGCTCTGCTCGCCAAGGAAATCCCCTACTTTCAGGAGCGGATGCTGGTGCAACCCGGCATCACCGGCTGGGCTCAGGTGAATTATCCCTACGGTGCATCCGTGGCCGACGCCCGCCGCAAACTGGAATTCGACCTCTATTACGCCAAGAACATGAGCGTCTTTCTGGACATCTTCATCCTGCTCGACACCGTGCGCATCATCTTGCGCGGCGGCGTCAAGCCCGCCGCCGGCCGCCGGGAACATTACCACACCAGCGACACCAAGATTTTTGCCGCCCCCCCGGAAAACCCCAACCCCTTGCCAAAAGAGCGAATACCTGAACCCACCGGATCGCAATCCGACTTGCAAGCATCACGGCCCGCACTAGAATCCGCGCGATCTTGACCACCCAGCCCCACATTCAAAAAACCTTACCCCCGCTGTCCCAGGAGTCTGTCCGTCTTAAACCTCAGAGTCCAAACAATGAATCCAACCGAAACCATCACCGCCCACCGCGATGCCGCCGTCCTCGCTGAACACGAAATCAAACTCCGCCACGACCCCGTCCACCGGTACGTCCTCTATATCTTCGCCTTTAACGAACGCCGCCTGCTCACCAAAATGCTCGACCAACTCCCCCCGTTGGCCGAACGCAAATTCGACCTCATGATCGGCGACGATGGCTCCACCGACGGCACCGCCGCGCTCGACTTGCAGGAACAATACGGCGTCCGCGGCGTCACCGCCCTCAAGAAAAACGGCGGCTTGAGCGAAAACATCAAAGTCGCCATCCGCTGGCTCTACACCCAGCCCTATGCCGGCGTCATCATGATCAACGGCAACAACCGCGACAACCCGGCCGCCGTCCCTGAATTCATCCGCTGGCTGGATCAAGGCTACGGCTACGTCCAAGGCTCCCGCTTCCAACCCGGCGGCCAGGCCGTCAATACCCCGGCGCTCCGCTATTGGGCCATCCGCCTGCTCCACGCGCCGCTGTTCTCGCTCGCCAGCCTCAAATGGATGACCGACACCACTAACGGCTTCCGCGCCTTCTCCCTGGCCTTCCTCCGCGACCCGCGCGTGGATCCATTCCAACCCGCGTTCGTAAAATACGAGATTGAACAATACCTTGGTTGGAAAGCGATCCGCCTCGGCTACCCCTCCACCGAAATCCCCGTGGCCCGCATCTATCCCGTCGGCAGCTACAGTTCACACA
>JAFMIX010000291.1 GCA_017853785.1 Verrucomicrobiales bacterium | reverse complement strand
ACGCCGACGACGTCCGGCGTGAGAAAGTAAACCGGCTGACCGAGCATGCCCGCCTCGGCTTCGATGCCGCCCACGCCCCAGCCCACGATGCCTAGACCGTTGATCATCGTGGTGTGCGAGTCCGTGCCTACGAGCGTGTCGGGATAGTAAATGCCGTTCTGCTCCAGCACGCCCTTCGCGAGATACTCGAGGTTCACCTGATGCACGATGCCAATGCCGGGCGGGACGACCTTGAAAGTGTCGAACGCCTGCATGCCCCACTTGAGGAACTGGTAACGCTCGCGATTGCGCGTGAATTCCAGTTCGAGATTCTTCTGCATCGAGTCGGGCGCGCCGGCGAAGTCCACCTGCACCGAGTGGTCCACGACGAGGTCCACGGGTACGAGCGGCTCGATGATCTTGGGATTCTTGCCGAGCTTGTTCACGGCGCTGCGCATCGCCGCGAGATCCACTAGCAGCGGCACGCCGGTGAAGTCCTGCAACACGATGCGCGCGACGACAAAGGGGATTTCCTCGGTGCGCGGGGCGATGGGCTTCCAGTTGGCGAGTTCGCGGACGGCGGCTTCGCTGACCTTCTTGCCGTCGCAGTTGCGGAGGATGGATTCCAAGACGATGCGGATGGAGACAGGCAGTTTGGAGACCGCGCCGACGCCGGCGGTTTCCAGCGCGGGCAGCGAGTAGAACTGGCCCTTCTTGCCATTGCCGATATCAAATTTCTGGATGGAGTTGAAAAGGTTGTGTGCTTGGCTCATAAATTTTTTGGAGTCTAAATCCGCCGTCATTCAAGACGCTGAAAATGAATACCAGCCGTCGCAAAGTCAAGTTTCACACCGCGCACAGGCAATTATTGTTTGCGTGGAACAACGGGTCGGTTTTAACTACAGCCGAATGAGGCGGGAAAACTTTCCATGGCTTGCTGCGGGCATGCTGACTTTAGCCTGCTTGGCCGGCGGTGAAACGACTTCCCCGCCGCCGATCGCTTGGACGCGTTCGTTGTCGGGCTATTGTGATTCCGCGGCCGCTATCGCGAGCGACGGCACAATATACGTCGGCGCGTTCAATGGCCTGCTCTACGCCATCCACCCGGACAGCAAAACCAAGTGGACTTACGCGACCGGACGGGAGATCAAGTCATCGCCGGCCATCTCGGCAGACGGCACGATCTACATCGGGAGTCGCGATAACGCGCTCCATGCGGTCGCGCCAGGCGGACAGGCGAAGTGGCGGTTTGCCACCGGTGGCTGGGTGGATGCTGCCGCCGCGGTGGAAGCTAACGGCACTGTGTATTTTGGCTCATGGGACAAAAAGTTTTACGCACTCAGGCCGGACGGTGCGAAGAAATGGGAGTTTGTCGCCGGCGGAGCCATCAGCGCGACCGCGGCCATTGCGGTCGATGGCACGATCTATTTCGGTTCGCACGACAAAAAGTTTTACGCGCTCAGGCCGGACGGCACGAAGCTCTGGGAATTTGGCACGCGCGGCGCCATTCTCACAGCGCCAGCCATCGGCCTCGATGGCACGGTGTATTTCACTTCGCTGGATGGAAAACTCTACGCACTCGCTCCGGACGGCATCAAACGGTGGGAGTTGACGACCCAGAGCGCCGGGCGATCTTCGCCGGTGATCGGAGAACGCGGTATGATTTATCTGGGTGTGGGCAAGGAACTCGCAGCAATCAGCAACACCGGAAATTTTGAATGGCGTGTCAATCTCGGCGACACGCAGGTGGAAACCACGCCCTTGGTGGCGGCGGACGGCAACGTCTACGCCATCGGATTCTACCGGGAACTGAATGCTGTCCGCACAAACGGCCTGCGGGAATGGGTGTTGCCGTTGAGCATCATGACGGCAACGGCATCGCCGACGGTCACAGCGGATGGACATCTCTACGTCGGCAACAATTTTAATATGTTCTACAAGATCAAGACCGGGGTGCCGCCGGCGGGTTCACCGTGGCCGATGTTCGGAAGAGATGCGCGGCATACCAGCAAGGCTACCGGTAAATAGCCGAATCAGTTCACACGGCTGATATCCAGGTCGGTCTTGATGACTCTGCCGTCCGTTGCGGAAATCTCGACCGAACCAACGCTCGTGTCTTCACCCGGTTTGCGGTTTTTTTTGCCCAGATTTTCACGGTCCAGATCACCGCGCTCAAGCCGTTGGTTTTCTTGCTGCTCAATTCTATTGAGGTAGCCGTGACTTTGACCCGCGCAAGCAGGGGCTCTTTAAGCGCCAGTTTGAGCGCCTTGTCGGAGTCCACCTTCAAGGTTTCCTTGGCGAGGGGGCTCGGCAGTGCCGGTGATCGGCACGAGGAGTTTTATGGGACGACTGACATCGAGCATCTTACCGGCACCGAATTTTACCTCGGTGGCCTTGAACGTCGCGGTCGAATCGTAATAGGTGACGACCCAGATGTTGGGCACCAAGCCGCCCACGGATTTTTCCGAACGCAGCCGCACGACCTTGTCCTTGGCCCGCTCGCCGACATAACGATTGCCTTCGCGAATCAGGTCGAAGCCGGTCGGTTCACCGGCAATCGTGCCGCTGCTCAATCCGACCAACAGACAGATAGTTGCAACCGCCGTTTTCCGACTGGTGTCAATGTGCATGGGCGGAGGATTCACAGCCGTTTCTTTATGCTCTCGAGAATTTGGCGGGAGAGCGGTTCGTCACCGAATACGCCGACACGCACGCGGATTTCCGAGACGGTGGCGGAAGATTTTTCCACCGTGACCTGGATCTTTTTGTCACCCGCGCCGCGGGCGATGAGGCAGCAGGTGATGCCGGTCTGCTCGCGGCCGGTGATGGCGTATCCCAAGTCGGTGAGGCCGGCTTCGGCGGCACGACAAGCACGTTCGTAGGGAACGGCCTCAGCGGTCTTCAGTTCTCCTTTGACCCACATGACCGTGCCCGCTCCGGCTCCGGCGGCGGCGCCAACGACAAACAGGGCGCAGCCGCTCCCAAAAAGGGATACAGCAGTCAGCAACATTAAAAGTATGGATTTAGTT
>JAFMIX010000036.1 GCA_017853785.1 Verrucomicrobiales bacterium | reverse complement strand
CCGAAACGCAGGTCTATCTCACGCGCCTCGAAAACGACCTGGTGGAACTGCTCGACGCGAGCGCGAGCGGCACGTTGGCCGGGCACGAATTGAAATGGAAGCCCGACGCCAGCGTCTGCATCATCATGGCCAGCGGCGGTTATCCGGGGAATTATCCCAAAGGCAAAATCATCACCGGCCTCGATGCCGCGAGCAACTTGCCCGGCACAAAAGTTTTTCACGCGGGCACGGCGAGGGCAGGGGATAACGTCGTGACCAGCGGCGGCCGCGTCCTCGGCGTGACGGCGCTCGGGAAAGATTTACGCACCGCCCAAACCGCCGCCTATGCCGCCGTGGAGTGCATCCAATTTGAGGGCGCACATTTCCGCCGCGACATCGCGGCGAAGGCGTTTTGATCCCCTCTCCCTGACCAACGTACCGAAGGCCTGGTTGAAAGTTTAAGTTCCAGATACGCTTTTGGTTGAAAGAAATGATCGGCCTCTTCCTGGTCTTGAAGCAAACGTCATTAGCTGCCGGCTACGCCACGGGTAATGCATCCAGTTTGAAGGCGTGCCGTTCTGCCGAGGCCGGCACGCTGAGTTGGCTCGCCCCTTTACTTTCGTTGCGGGTTCGCGCATTTTTCGCGCGGCATGAGCCGAGCTTGCTTTTTCATTTTCGTAGTGTTGGGTCTGGCTGCAGGCCGGGTGCCGGGTGCGGAGTCAAACGCCGCTCCGCTGGCCGCGGCGTCGGTGTTGGAGACCAACATTATTAATCTGCGAGTCGCTGCTGCGGCCGTTGGGCTGGATGCGGCGCTCGGGGCGGCGCTGACGGAGTTGCCGGGAACGAACCGCTTCATCGGCACGGTGTTGGATTTGCGGTATGCGGGCGGAACAGCGGATGCCGTTGTGGCTCCGGTGGTGCAGCGGATTTCAGCGCAAAAGCGGCCGCTGGCGATCTTGGTGAACGGCCAGACTAGCGGCGCGGCAGCGGAATTGGCGCGGGCGTTACGCGCGGCTCGGCTCGGTTTGATTTTTGGTGGCGAAACGGCGGGCATAGCTCCAGACATCACCGTGGCGGTCGCTGCGGCGGATGAGAAAATATATTTTGCGGATGCTTTTGCCGTGATGACGAACCGCCCGGTGGTGTCAGCAACGAATCTGCTCAGCCGGGAAACGAACCGACCCTTGCCCCGCATCAGCGAGGCGGATCTGGTGCGGGCCCGGCGGTCCGGCGCGGCCGACCCGGAGGCGGAACTGGATGCGCTCGGGCCGGCGGAGTCGCGGCCGGAGCGAAATGTGGTGCAGGATCCGGTGCTGGCGCGGGCGTTGGATTTGCTCAAGGCGCTGGCTGTCGTCCAGAATCGCCGCCTGAAATGATGGTTTCTCGTTGACGATTTTGGTTCTCCAGCGAAACTTCCCGGGTTGTTTTGAAATTTCACCGAATGAAAACGATTTTATTTCTTTGCACGGGTAATGTCTGCCGCAGTCCGATGGCTGAGGGCATTTTTCGGCGCGCCGTGGAGGGGCGGCGGAACATCCGGGTGATTTCGGCGGGCTTGGGCGCGATGGACGGCCAGCCGCCCACGCCGCATTCAGTGACGGCGATGCGCGAGATCGGCATCGATATTTCCGCGCAGCGCAGCCGGATGCTCACCGCCGAACTGGTGCGCGATGCGGATTACATTTTCGGGATGACGCACAGCCATGTGGATACGGTCTGCATGCTCTATCCCGCCGCCGCCGAGAAAACTTTCCTCCTGCGGGAATTCGACGAGACGCTGGAAATGTATGAGAAAGACATCAGCGATCCCATCGGCGGTTCGTATGACGTCTACGTGAACTGCCGCGACCAGATCGAGCAGGGCATCGCCTCGGTGCTGCGTTACGTGGAGCAGGGGAACACGGCGTTCTTTCCGCGGCCGGCCGACGGTCGCATTACCCGCGTGGCGCTTGGCGCCGATCACGGAGGCTATGAACTCAAGCAGTCCATCAAGGAGCACTTGTTGCAGCACGGGTTGAGCGTGACTGATTTTGGCACGAACTCCAAAGCGTCGACGGACTATCCCGACTACGCCCAGGCTGTGGCCGCTGCCGTGGCGGGCAGCAGTGCGGACGCGGGCGTCTTGGTCTGCACCACGGGCGCGGGCATGTGCATCGCCGCGAACAAGGTGCCCGGCATCCGGGCGGCGCAGGTGTTCGACGCTGTGTCTGCCGCACTGTGCCGCCAGCATAACGACGCGAATATCATCTGCCTGGGCGCCCGGTCGGTCGCGCCGGAACTGGCACGGCAGATTGTGGATGCGTATCTGGAGGCGCGGTTCGAGGGCGGACGCCACGAGCGGCGCGTGGCTAAATTCGAGGCCGGGCTGTTGCGTCCCGAATTGCGGTTGCGCGTGGTGGACGGGGAAGTTGCCACGTTGGTCGCGCTGGAACGGCAGCGGCAGCAGGAGAACATCGAATTGATCGCCTCAGAAAATTTCACCAGTCCCGCCGTGATGGAAGCGCAGGGTTCGGTGCTGACGAACAAATACGCGGAAGGCTATCCCAAGAAGCGCTGGTATGGCGGCTGTGAAAACGTGGACGGCGTGGAGCAATTGGCGATCGACCGGGCGAAGCAGTTGTTCGGCGCGGAACATGCGAATGTGCAGCCGCATTCGGGCAGCGGTGCGAACATGGCGGTCTATTTCTCCATGCTCAAACCGGGCGATAAGTTGTTGACGATGGATTTGAGCCACGGCGGCCACCTCACGCACGGGAACAAGGCGAATTTCTCCGGCAAGTTTTTCGAAATCGTCCACTACGGCGTGAACCGGGAGACGGAGCGGATCGATTACGATCAGATTGCGGCGATGGCGCGCGAACATCGGCCCAAGATGATTACCATCGGGGCGAGCGCGTATCCGCGGATCATTGATTTCGCCCGTATGGGCGAGATCGCCCGCGAGGTCGGGGCGCTCCTGCTGGCGGATATCGCGCACATCGCCGGGCTGGTGGCGACGGGCTGCCATCCCAGTCCCGTCGGCCACGCGGATTTTGTGACGACGACTACGCACAAGACGTTGCGCGGGCCGCGCGGCGGGTTGATCCTCTGCAAAGAGAAATACGCGAAGGAGATCGATTCCAACATTTTCCCCGGCATCCAAGGCGGGCCGTTGATGCACGTTATCGCCGCCAAGGCGGTGTGTTTCCATGAGGCGTTGCAGCCGAGTTTCCAGATGTATCAGCAGCAGATCGTCAAGAACGCCGCCGCGCTTGCCGCTGGCATGAAACGCAACGGCTACCGGCTGGTCAGCGACGGCACGGACAACCATCTGATGCTCGTGGACGTGGGCGCGCGCGGGATCACCGGCAAAGATTGCCAGATCGCGCTCGACGAGGCCGGCATCACCGTCAACAAGAATACGATTCCGTTTGAGACGCGCTCGCCGTTCCAAGCCAGCGGTATCCGGCTCGGTACGCCGGCTTGCACGACGCGCGGGATGAAGGAAGCCGAGATGGCGGCCATCGCGGACATGATTTCGGAGGTGCTGCTCGATCTCAAGAACGTGGAAGCGGCGCATCAGGTCCGCCGGCGCGTGCGCGAACTTACGGCTAAATTCCCCCTGCCGTATTGAGTTTCAACCCAAGTCGAACTTCTTCAACTTCGGATAGACATTCAAGGCGGCTTGCGCCTATCATGGTGTCGATTCCGTGGTGCCGTTTGCGCCGGGCCGCTTCCGATGCGGTTGGTCGTAAGTGTCATCGGGAGCTTGCAAATGCAATCAAGGCTGGCAAAACAGTGCCGGAAGCTGTCCCGCTGTTGCGGTTTCTCCCGCAACGCAACGGGGTGGTTGCTTGTTTTGGGCCTGCTCGGGGCCGGGCGCGCCTCCGCGCAGGTTCAGTTCCATTGCCTCACCAATGCGGGCGGGATCACCATCACCGGTGCCGCGGGATCGGATGCGGATCTGGATATCCCCGAGCAGATCGCGGGAAGGCCGGTCAAGGCAATCGCAAGCAGCGCCTTTTCCGCCAATCCCTGCCTGCGGAGTGTGCGCCTCGCCAGCAGCGTAGCCAGCATCGGGGCCAACGCCTTCGGAAGTTGTTCCAGCCTGACTCGGGTCACGATCGCCCACCAGACCGCAGCCCCGGCCGATAGCGGGGCGGCTGCGATCGCGAGCCGGCCTTACACGGTCACCGCATTCGCGCACAGCAATTATCTTTTCAGCAACTGGGTGGCGTCTGTGGATGGCGGCCCGCTGGTGGTGGTGGCCACTACGCCGAGCTGCACGTTCACTTTGCAGCCCAAGCTCAAACTGCTGGCTCAGTTTGTTCCGAATCGTTTTCTGGCCGCCGCCGGCACCTACAACGGGTTGTTTTGGGATGAGAAGCGGGGAGTCGCGTTGGGGGGTGCGGGTTTTGCCACAATCAAGATCACCGCCAGTCAAGGCAAGCTGCCTGCTTTCAGCGCCAGCCTTTCATTTGCGGGGGAAACCGTCGGGTGCTCGGGCTTGTTCGATCTGGCGGGGAACGGTGTGAGTGTGTCGCCGGTCTGGTTGAAGCAGGACACGAATGCCTGTTACCAATTGGTTCTCAATTTGCCGCCGGACGGGCCCTTGACGGGCGTTTTAAGAAGGGTGGATGGGTCGTGGTCCGCCGTGCTAAGCGCGGACAGGGCGGAACCCGTTTCTTGCTACGCCGGGCAATATACGCTCGCGCTGCCCGGCGCGACGAACGCCGCCACCGGGCCGGGCGGAGATGGCTACGGGCTCGTAACCGTGACCACCAACGGCCTGCTGAAGGTGACC
The DNA here is from genome assembly GCA_017853785.1 of Verrucomicrobiales bacterium. GTDB lineage: Bacteria > Verrucomicrobiota > Verrucomicrobiia > Limisphaerales > JAFMIX01 > JAFMIX01. The sequence continues at coordinate 8,642 of JAFMIX010000036.1, read as the reverse complement.
GGAGCTTTGGGCGACGGCACGGCTTTCAGCCAGAAAGTTCCGGTGAGCGCGAACGGCGACTGGCCTTTGTTCGCGGCGATGTATGCCGCCACTGCTACCAACAACGTGAAAGTCAAAGGTGGGGCGCTCCTCGGCTGGATGCGCCTGACTCCCACGCTTGCGGGCACTTTGTATCACTTCAAGCTCGCCGGGCTCGGGCCATTGTATCCGAAAGGCTTCACCAATGAATTTGTGCCGCTGACCTCGCATTACAGCGATCCGACATTATCCGGCGCGCGCGTGATCGATTTGACGGAAGGCAGCAACGGCGTTGTGGTTTTTGGCGGGCGGGAACTCGCGTGCCCGGTGAGCCTTTCGCCGTTGAATAAGTTCGCGGTCTCGACCTCGGTCGCCGCCGGCATCACCAACAAGCTCTCAATGTCCGTAGCCGTCAGGACCGGCAAGTTGACGGGCGCGCTGACCACAAACGGGATCCTGGCTGCGGCGCTGCAGGGCGTGATCCTGCAGAATACGAACGCCGGGTGTGGCTATTTTCTCGCGGCGACCAACAGCGGGGCATTTCGGTTGCAGGGCCAGTGAAGTGGTGTGGCGTGGCCTTTGGAAAATTCCCTTGCCATAACGTCGCTCTTTGCCAATAGTGAAGGCGTTCCCGGTGGATTTATCCAGCCAGTTTGAACTAATCCCTGTCCGAATCATCCAACTCCGGTATCCGATTTTGGTTTGTATCCCAAGGTCACGTTGTTGCGGTGTCGTTAATCAATTTTTATCCAATCAATAATATGTCTCGCGTCGCAAGCAAGAAGTCCGTGAAGTCCAAGCCGGCTAAAGCCGCCCCCGCACCGCTCGAGCCGGAGCCCATGTTTCCGCCCGTTGAAGAACTGCCGCCGCTGGTGGTGAAGTCGCCGCCACCACCCCCGCGGCCGCCGTTGCAACCGGGGATGGAAGCCGCCCCCGCGCGGCCCGGTTCGGCGGATCTGCGCCCTCCCACCACGCCGGTGGAGGCTGGTGAGACGGAGGCCGTTCCGCGCCAGTTGCCCGTGCCCGGCGGCCGCGACCGCATCGCGGCCTCCTTGAACATCGCCAAGCTCCAGGCGATGCAGATGAGCGAACTGAACGCCATGGCAAAATCTTTCGGCGTGGAAAATTTCGGCACGATGCGCAAGCACGAGGTCATTTTCCACATTCTCCAGAAGAACGCGGAGCGGGCCGGGGTGCTGTTCTCCGAGGGCGTCGTGGAAGTCCTGCCGGAGGGCTTCGGTTTCGTGCGCTCGCAGGCGTTCAACTACCTGCCGTGTCCGGAGGATATCTACGTTTCGCCGTCACAGATCCGGCGGTTTGATTTGCAGACGGGCAACATCGTTTCCGGTCAGATCCGCCCGCCGAAGGAAAAAGAGCGCTTCTTTGCGCTGCTCAAGGTCGAGGCCGTCGATCACGAAGAGCCGGACAAGGCAAAAGACAAGACCCATTTCGACAACCTCACGCCGCTGTTTCCGAATCGCCGTTTCATCCTCGAAACCGCCCCGGATGAATTGAGCACTCGCGTGTTGGACCTCGTCTGTCCCATCGGCAAGGGCACGCGCGGCCTCATCGTCGCGCCGCCCCGCACCGGCAAGACGGTGTTGATGCAGAAGATCGCCAACGCCATCCTGAAGAACAATCCCGAGACCTACCTGTTCATCCTCTTGATTGACGAGCGGCCTGAAGAAGTCACGGACATGGAGCGTTCATGCAAAGGGGCTGAAGTCGTTTCGTCCACCTTCGACGAACCGCCCGAGCGCCACGTGCAGGTCGCTGAAATGGTCATCGAGAAAGCCAAGCGCATGATCGAGCACAAAAAGGACGTGATGATCCTGCTGGATTCCATCACCCGCCTCGCACGCGCTTACAACACCGTGCAGCCGCACTCCGGCAAGATTCTCTCCGGCGGCGTGGACGCCAATGCGCTGCACAAGCCCAAGCGGTTTTTCGGCGCGGCCCGCAACATCGAGGAGGGCGGTTCGCTCACCATCATGGCCACCGCACTGGTGGACACCGGCAGCCGCATGGACGAAGTCATCTTCGAGGAGTTCAAGGGCACGGGCAACATGGAGGTGCATCTGGACCGCGCGTTGGTGGACCGGCGGATTTTCCCCTCGATCAACATCGAACGTTCCGGCACGCGCAAGGAAGAGTTGCTGTATCACCCGGACGAGCTGAACAAGGTAGCCATTCTCCGCCGCGCGCTCACCGGCGTGCCGCCGGTCGAGGCGATGGAACTCATGCTCGGCAAGCTGAAGAAGACCCGGAGCAACATCGAGTTCCTGCTCGGCATGAGCGTGGGATAACATTTTCGTGGCTGGCGAACGAAAATTCCGGTTGGGCGTGCTCGGTTCGGGCAAAGGCTCAAATTATGTCGCCATCGCCAACGCCATTACCGCCGGTCGGGTGGCGGCGGAAGTTGCGCTGGTGGTGAGTGATGTGGCCGATGCGGGTATTTTGGCGCAAGCCCGGCAGTTTGGCCACGCCGCGCAATTCCTGCCGCCGGGGAAATTCCGCACCAAGCTGGATGAGGAAGCCGAGCGCGCCTACATTACCGCGCTCCAGACGGCCCAGGTGGATTTGATCGTGCTGGCCGGGTTCATGCGGATTCTGAAGGGCGACTTCCTCCGCGCCTTTGAGGGCCGGGTCATCAACATTCATCCTTCGCTCCTGCCATCGTTTCCGGGACTCGAAGCCTGGAAGCAAGCGCTGGACTATGGTGTGAAAGTCGCCGGCTGCACCGTGCACTTCGTGGATCAAGGCGTGGACTCCGGACCGATCATCGGGCAACACACCGTGCCCGTCCTGCCCGATGATACTGCGGCGACATTGCACGCGCGGATCCAGCAGGCGGAGCATGAATTATATCCTGCAGCGGTGGCGGCTTTGGCGCGCGGGGAGGTGGAAGTTCGGGGGCGGCAGGTGTGGTGGCGGAAATGATTTCGGTTTTGCCGGAGTTGCGTAGCCAAAACCGCGAAGAAAAAGCTGTATTTGCCGTCAAAAAACTGGCAAACATTCAAGACTAGGCCGGTTCGCAGAACCGCCGTTAATGGATTTTGGTCGGAACAATACGGCCTCGGTTCGGACGTTGGGTTTTGAGATGAAGAGCAAACCGATTTTAAGATTTGGACTGCCCAAGGGTAGTTTGCAGGACGCCACCATTGAAAAGATGGGCAAGGCGGGCTTCAATATTTCCGTGAGCAGCCGATCCTACATTCCGTATGTGGATGACGAGGAGATGGAAGTGCGCCTAATCCGCGCGCAGGAAATCAGCCGTTACGTCGAGCACGGCTATCTGGACTGCGGCATCACCGGCCACGACTGGATCATGGAGAACGGATCCAAGGTTCATGAGGTCGGGGAATTTTTGTTCAGCAAGGTTTCCCGGCGGCCGGCGCGGTGGGTCTTGTGCGTGCCGGAACATTCTCCGGTGAAGTCAGTGAAGGATCTCCAAGGCAAGCGCATCGCCACCGAAGTCGTCAACCTGACTAAAAAGTATTTGAAGCAGCATGGCGTGAAAGCCGAGGTGGAGTTTTCCTGGGGCGCAACGGAAGTGAAAGCGCATGAGCTCGTGGACGCCATCGTGGAAGTCACCGAAACCGGGTCTTCGATTCGCGCGAACAAGTTGCGCATCGTGGACGAATTGCTTAGTTCCACCCCGCGGCTGATTGCCAACACCAGCGCGTGGAAGAACAAATGGAAGCGGCAAAAAATCGAGACGCTCGCGATGCTGCTCAAAGGGGCGTTGGAAGCGGAGACCAAGGTGGGCTTGAAGATGAACATCGCCCAGAAGAACGTGGCGAACCTTTTACGCAGCTTGCCGGCCTTGCGGAATCCGACCATCTCCAATCTGAGCCTTGTCGGCTGGGTGGCGGTGGAAACGATCATCGACGAGCGCGTGGTGCGCGAAATCATCCCGGCGCTGAAGGCGGCGGGTGCTGAAGGCATCATCGAGTATCCACTGAACAAGGTGGTTTATTGACTTTTCGTAAAACCAAAAAATCAAAATATGGGTTCCATAAAAAAACGTCGTAAGGCGAAAATCAACAAACACAAACGCCGCAAGAAGCTGCGTTTGAACCGGCACAAGAAGCGCACCTGGCAGCAGTAGTCGGGTGCATGGCGGTCGTTGCCTCGCAACGGCGCCGGCGAGATGGCAACAGCGGTGGTGTGGAAACACCACCGCTGCTTTTGTTTTGGTCGCGGCGGGGGCGGAAAATCCGCTGGCGGCGTGTCGTTGCTTTAGGTCTGGCCGCACTTTGCGTTGTTTTGTTTCCGGCAGCCCTTTATATTCCGAGAACGCCTTCGGGCGTGCATCAATCATGATCGTGCATCTGCTTAAATCAAAAATTCATCGCGCCCGGGTCACGGCTTCGAGCCTCGATTACGAGGGCAGTCTGACTATCGACGCGGCCTTGATGGCTAAAGTCGGCCTGTTGCCCTACGAAAAAATCCTCTGCAGCGACCTGACTAACGGCAACCGCTGGGAGACCTATGCCATTCCCGGCAAGCGGGGCACGGGCGTGATCGAACTTAACGGAGCGGTGGCGCACCTCGGCAAGATCGGCGACCGGCTCACCATCATGGCCTTCACCGAAGTGGAGGCCGCAAAGGCGAAGCGCTGGGAGCCGTACGTGATTGTTCTCGGTGCGAAGAACCAGATCATCAACGAACGCGGAATCTAGTCAGCGCGGTTTCTGCGGTTCAAACCGCTCCACCTGGCACGACCGGCGGACCACGGCGCGCATCTCGGCAAGTGAGCCGAGCTCGCCATCCGCGCGGACCTGCGTCAGCAGATTGCCCATGGCGGTGGCTTCCACCGGTCCGGTGACGACGGGGCGTCCGCATGCATCGGCGGTCAGTTGATTCAACAGACGACTCTGCGAACCGCCGCCCACGATGTGGATTTCTTCGATGATTTCGCCGGTCAATTCCTCGAGCGATTGCAAGGTTTCGCGATACTTGAAGGCCAAGCTTTCGTAGGCGCAACGCACCAATTCGCCGGCCGTCTTGGGGGCCGTTTGTTTTGTCTCGCGGCAAAAATCCTGCATCGCTTTCGGCATGTCCGGCGGATTGTTGAACCGCGGGTCGTTCAGGTCGAGACGCGAGCGGAACGGCTTGGCCTGCGCCGCCAGTGCGGCGAGTTCGGCGTACGTGTATTTCTTGCCGGCGGCGTCGAACGAGCGTTTGCACTGCTGTACGAGCCAGAGGCCCATGATGTTCTTGAGCAGGCGATACGTGCCGTCAATGCCGCCTTCGTTGGTCATGTTCAACGCCAGCGCGCGCGGTGAGAGCGCGGCTTTCTTCACTTCCACGCCCATGAGTGACCACGTGCCGGAACTGATGTAAGCCCAGTTCGCTTTGCCGGTGTTCGCGGTCGGCACGCCGGCGACGGCGGACGCGGTGTCGTGCGAGGGCGGGGCGACGACCTTCACGCCGGCGAGGCCGGTGCGGTCGGCGAGGGACTTGCGGAACTTGCCGAGCGTCGCGCCTGGTGGAACAATCTTCGGCAGGAAATGGGTGGGCAGGCCGAGTTTTTTTAGCAACGGCAGCGCCCAGTTGCGTTTGAGCGGATGCACGAATTGCGACGTGGACGCGATGGTGAATTCCGCCCGCTTCGCGCCGCACATGGCCCAGTGCAGGAAGTCCGGCATGAAGAGCAGCGTGTCCGCCGCGTCGAGGAGGGCGGGGGAGTTCTGTTTCCACGCGAGCAACTGGTAGAGCGAGTTCAACTCCATGAACTGCAGGCCCGTCTGCGCGAAAATCTCGGCGCGCGGAACTTTCCTGAATGTCCGCTCCAAGGCGCCGCGGGTGCGGGCGTCGCGGTAGTGATACGGCTGGCCGAGGATTTCGTCCTGCTTGTTGAGCAGCACGAAGTCCACACCCCAAGTGTCCGCGCCGACGGACACGATCTGCTGGCCGTATTTCTTCCCGGCAAGCGCGAGGCCATTTTGGATTTCCGCCCAGAGCCGCATCACGTCCCAGCGAAAGGTTTCGCCGAGATGCACGCCGCCGTTGGGGAAGCGGTTGACCTCTTCGAGCCGGAGTGTTTTGCCGTTCCAGATGCCGGCCATGACGCGCCCGCTCTCCGCGCCGAGGTCCACCGCGAGATAAATTTTTTCAACCATGATGATTCCGGATAAAAAATTGCGAGCCGTTTTTGAAAATCGTCCCTTTGTTCAACCCTTCATTGGAGTCAGTTCTGGCAAAAGTTTTTTCAGTCGGAAGTTCCGATATTCAATCTTCATTGGTGGGCCGACATCGCGAACGGTGAGTTGGTGATCTGCACGCTGCGATAATTGATGCCGCTGTTGCCCTTCGCCGAGACGCGATACTCGACCTTCAACTCAAAATCCCGCGTCGTGCCACCACGCCAGATGATGAAGGAGTTTTGTTTCAACAACGTTTCAGGTGTGACTTCACCAACGAGACAGCCGTTTTCAACGCGCCAATACTTGGGGTCGCCTTCCCAGCCGTTTAGTGTCTTGCCGTCGAAGATGAGTTCAAAGCCGGCGGTGTCATTTGTGGCGGGTGTGGGGTAAACCTGCTGGGCCTTGCCAAGGCAAATCACCAACAGCCAGAAACCAACAACAAGCAGCTTTGTTCTCGTCATAAATCAAATCCTGTTACTAGCTCAACAAAATCTGCCCCCACCGCCTTTGAAACAAAGGTATCGCTTGGCTTGAGGTCGGCAATCGTGAACCACCCGTCACGATTCAACCACTCTTCAACAATTTCTTCAGCGAGCAAGGCCATGACTCATTTCGGTTTCCTCAACATGTTCTTCTCGCAGTTTTTCGCTTTCGTAGCCAAGGTTTGTCGACGGATAAATCTTCAAAAATCAAACTGATCAATGTTGGTTTTGTTAAAGATGTAGGGCTTCCCGAGCATGATGTTGTCGCCTTCAATCTGGAATTCACCCAGCTTGCCAGCCTTGAGGCTCTTTGCGCCGGGCTTCAATTGATCCTTGGCCAGAGCAGCGGCGGCGTGGACCGCGAGGTAGCCGAGGTCTTCCGTATTCCAAAGTATCACCGCGTCCGTCACGCCTTCGTGGACGTAACGCTTGTTCTCGTTCGGCAAGCCGAGGCCAAGGACTTTCACCTTGCCGGTTTTGCCCGCCTGCTTCACGGCTTCGGCTGCGCCGGGCACGCCGGGTGAACAAATCGCCAGCAGACATTTCAAATTAGGATTCGCGCTCATCAACGCGGTGGCCTCGCTTTGCGCCTTGTCTTTCAAGTCGTCACTTGGCCGCACGGCCACGAGTTTCATCTTCGGATACTTCTCCTTGAGGCGTGCTTCGATGTGCTTCTGCCATTCGCGCTGGTTCGCGGCGGTAAGAGTGGCGGTGATGATGGCGAACTCGCCTTCCTCGTTGCACAAACGCGCGGCCTCGTCCATCAGCGCGTAGCCTATGCCCTGGGGCGTGGCCTGATTCACGAAGAACGAACGCGCATCCGGCAGCGCGTCGGCGTCGTAAGTAATAACTTTCACGCCGGCTTTTTGCGCTTTGCGGAGCGCGGTGGAAATGCCCTCCTTGTTTTCGGCGGCGACGGCAATCGCGTCCACGCCGAGCGTGATCCAGTTCTCAACGATTTCATTTTGCTTGGCCGCGTTGGAATCCGTTGGGCCATCGAACAACAGTTCGACGCCAAGTTCTTTCGCCGCCTTGTCCGCGCCGGCTTTGCACGAGAGGAAATAGGCGTTGCCCTTCGCCTTCGGCAGCATGGCGATGATGAGCTTGGAGTCTGCTGCCTGTGAATTGATTTCCGCCAGAGCAAGACCGGCGACGAGGAGTGATGCAAGGATACGTTTCATGTGTTTGTTGGTTATTGAACTGGTTTGGGAATAGTTTGCTGGCGTGCGCGCCAGTTTGACAAGAGTTTTGGCAACACGCTTCCGCACAACGCGAGCAGCAACAGTGCGCCCGTCATCATGCCGGAAAGTTCCTCCGCGCTGTTCATGCGGATCACAACAGGCAGGCACGCGAGGCCGTTTTTCAAGACCGCAATCGCCGCCACGCCGAGCAAAGTTCCGTGTACGCTACCAACACCGCCAAAAATACTCGTGCCACCCAGCACGACGGCTGTGATAGCGAACAACTCATAACCTGTGCCTGCGTCTGCCTTCGCCTGGCCGAGCCGAGCCGTGTAAATGATCGCCGCCAGCGCTGCAATGATTCCCGCCAGCACGTAAACCATTGCAAGCCGTCGCCCGACCGGGATGCCCGCGTAGCGCGTTCCTTCCGGCGCAAAACCGATGGCGCGAAATGAGCGCCCGAAAGTCGTGCGATGCACCAGCAGCCAGATTGCGATGGCGACTGCGATGAACAACCACGCCTGCGTAGGCAGGCCGAGCCAGCGTTCCTGTCCGAGAAATAGAAACGGCGCCGGAAAATCCGTGTAGGTTACTGCGCCATGCGTGATGGCCTCTGCCAGTCCGCGAAACAGCGAATACGTTCCTAGCGTGACGATGAGCGGCGGAATCCGCAGCGTCGTGATGAGCACAGCGTTCAGTCCACCCGCCAGCGCGCCGATGCCAATCGCGCAACCCGTCGCGACACCAATCGGGAGCCCCGCGTCATGCCACAATTTCCCAAACATGATCGCCGACAGGCCGAGCAGCGA
>JAFMIX010000290.1 GCA_017853785.1 Verrucomicrobiales bacterium | reverse complement strand
CCCAGTTGACCTGGCGCTACACCGAGCGGGCGCTCGATTTCATCCAGCGCAAGACTGCTGCGGGTAAACCGTTCTTTCTCTACCTCGCACACACCATGCCTCACATACCGGTTTATCCGTCCGACCAAACTTATTCCAACGCCGACGGCACCACCTGGCCCATGTTTCTGGGGTCCAGCGGAATCAGTTCATACTATGACGTTGTAAAGGAAGTTGACCACTCGATTGGCCGGATTGTTGCCAAGCTCGACGCGCTCGGGATCGCCACGAATACCATCGTTATCTTCACTTCCGACAACGGCCCGTGGTTGAACTTCAGTAGCACTGCCATCAACACAAATAAAAATTCGGTGGGTAGCGCCTATCCGCTCCGCGATAGTAAGATGACGACCTGGGAAGGCAGCTGCCGCGTGCCCTTCATCGTGCGCTGGCCGGGGCGAATCCCGCCGGGCACGGTTGCCGGCGAAACCGCGGGGATGGTGGACTTGTTCCCGACACTGGTGGGATTGGCCGGCGGTCTGCGGCCCACCGATCGAACGCTCGACGGCATCAACCTCTGGCCGCTGTGGTCGAACGAGCCGGGCTGGCAGTCGCCACGAACGTCTTACGCCCTGTTCGAGCGAAACGTCGGCAGTCTCGGGGCGGTGATCCAGGGTGACTGGAAGCTGCGCGGCAGCAACCTCTACAACCTGACGAATGACATTCAGGAGAGCACCAACCTGGCAGCAAGCCAGCCGGTGAAGCTGGCGGAATTGCAGGCGGCGTGGAATACCGTCAATTCGTCAATCGCCGCTGAAAATCAGTCGCGCGGGGTTTACACCCCTTTCGAGACTCAGTTCAGCACCAATACAGTCACCGTGCCCGCCGGCGGCACCGCCACCTTTCAAGTCCGGCTCTCCGCCAACCCTACCAACAGCGTCACGGTGCAGGTTGGGCGCGTTTCCGGCTACACCGGCATCGCCGTCAGCGCCAACGCCACGCTTGTTTTCAATTCCGCCAACTGGTCGGCCTGGCAGACAGTAACCCTCGCGGCAAACGGCAACACGAATGCCGTAAGTGGCGGCGCCACGTTTCGCATCACCTCACCTCAAATCGACGCCGTTCGGGAGGTGTTTGCCTTCCGGCAATGACACTCAGCGCACCAACCCGTCTCGTCGCGTAGTTAATTTTAGTCATGCCGCATGCCGTATGTTCACTTTTTCCAAACTCGAGAGGTGGTATTCTAAACGGAGAAACAACGCCCCAACAATTGACCGGTAGGCCGCGAGCCATGCAAGACAAGATGCGGGCATCGCGCGAAGCCCGCAGTCGTAATCTGCCGGAGTTTGTGGGCGGGAAAATCTCATGAGCACAAAACATAAATCGGTTTTCCTCACGCTCAGCCTCGCAGTCCCGATGCTGGGCGGAACGACGCTCTCAACTGCTGTCGCGCAGACGGAATCGGCCCAGGCTTCCAACCGTCCCAATGTGCTGTTTATCGCGGTGGACGACCTGCGCCCCGAACTCGGCTGTTATGGCAGCGCTGAAGTGAAGTCGCCCCACCTGGACCGGCTGGCGTCGCAAGGTGTGTTGTTCACCCGCGCCTATTGCCAAGTGCCGGTGTGCGGCGCGTCGCGCGCCAGCCTGATGACCAGCGTGCTGCCCACGCCCAACCGGTTCCGAACCTACCTGACCCGGGCCGATCAGGACGCATCCAATTGCAAAACGCTGGGGCAAGTGTTCAAGGAGGCGGGTTACGTTGCGCTTTCCAATGGAAAAATTTTCCACGAACAGGAGGACGCGGCGGAAACGAGCTGGTCCGAACCACCGTGGCGACCAGCGGCGTGGCATGGAACGAGTCACGATCCGGCCACGACCAACAGCCTGTCGAAGAATGGCTCGGGGCGGATTTATGAGATGCCCGATGTCCCCGATAACGCCTATGCCGACGGCCAGATCGCGGAACGCACCATCGCCGACCTGAAGCGCCTGAAGGAAGGCGGAAAACCCTTCTTTCTGGCGTGCGGTTTCCTCAAGCCGCATCTGCCGTTTTACGCGCCGAAAAAATATTGGGATCTCTACGACCGCAGCAAAATCGCGATCGCCGACAACCGCACTCGTCCGGCGGGCGCGGCCAAGGGTTTGCAAGGCTCGGGCGAGTATCGCAATTACACGCTCGGCGAATTCACCGACAATTCGGATGACTTCCACCGGCTGATGCGCCACGGCTATTTCGCCTCGACCAGCTACATGGACGCGCAGATCGGCAAGGTGCTGGCTGAACTCGACCGGCTGAGTCTGGCGGACAACACCATCGTGGTGCTGTGGGGCGACCACGGCTGGAATCTCGGTGAGCATAATTTCTGGGGCAAACACAACACCATGCACCTCGCCGTGAACGCGCCCCTAATGGTCCGCGCGCCGGGAAAGACCAGCGGGGCAAAATCAGATGCACTGGTTGAGTTCCTCGACATCTTTCCAACCCTCTGCGAACTCGCCGGCGTGGCCGCGCCCGGCACGGTGCAGGGCCGCAGCTTCGTCCCGCTGCTGAACGACCCGAAGTCGTCCTTCCGCGATTCGGTTTACACCCGCTACCTGCAGGGCGACTGCGTGGTGACGGAGCAATTCATCTACACCAAGTATCGCAACGCCGGCGGCGAGATGCTCTACGACCTGAAGCGCGACCCGAAGGAAAACCGCAATGTCGCCGCCAATCCCAAATACGCCGCGACGCTGGCCCGCATGAAATCGCTGCTGGCCGCTCGCGAGGCCGAGTCGCAGCAGGCCAAGGTCAACCCGGCCCCAAAAACCTCCCCCTCCCCCAAAACATCCCGTGAATAACAACCAACGTTCCTCAACTCTGTCCTGGAAGCCGGCGGCCTCCCGTGGTCGCAGCAGCGCGAAACGAAAAATCCTGCTCGCGCTGTTGATTGCGGGCATCGGCCCGGCTGTGGGCGCGGCGGTGATTTCACAGCAACTGGGGAACGCGATTGATCCCGCCGGTGGTGAAGAATGGGACTACAACGCCACCGGCTCGGCG
>JAFMIX010000035.1 GCA_017853785.1 Verrucomicrobiales bacterium | reverse complement strand
GCTTCATGCCCTCGAAGTGGTAGAGCATGGTGATTTTGCCTTTGGTGATCTTGCCATCGCCGTGGCGGCAGATGGCGGGATCGCCGACCTTGACTTTGCCCTCGTAGATTTTACCGAACGCGATACGGCCGAGGTAATCGGAGTAATCCAGATTCGCGACGAGGAGCTGGAAACCTTCGCCGGCCTTGGCGCGGGGCGGGGGAATGTGCTTCACAATCGCATCGAAGAGCGGCTCCATCGTGCCGGTGACGTGGTCGAGCTGTTCCTTGGCGTAGCCTTGCTTGGCGGAGCAATAGATGAAGGGGAAGTCCAGCTGTTCGTCGGTGGCGTTGAGCGAGACGAACAATTCAAACACGGCGTCGAGCACCTTCTTGGGATTGGCGTTTTCGCGGTCGATCTTGTTGATGACGACGATGGGCTTGGCGCCGGCTTCGAGCGCTTTGCGGAGCACGAAGCGGGTTTGGGCCTGCGGGCCTTCGGCGGAATCGACGACGAGCAGCACGCCGTCGATCATGTTCATGATGCGCTCCACCTCGCCGCCGAAATCGGCGTGGCCGGGAGTGTCCACGATGTTGATGTGGAAATTCTTGTATTTGAACGCGGCATTCTTGGCGCGGATGGTGATGCCCTTTTCCTTTTCGAGATCCATCGAGTCCATGAGGCGTTCCTCGGAGGATTCGTGCTGGTTGGCGCGGAAGGTGCCGGATTGTTTGAGGAGGCAGTCCACGAGCGTGGTTTTGCCGTGGTCAACGTGCGCGATGATCGCGATGTTTCGGATGTGGAGCATATCGTAAATGACCGGTTGATCCATACTGCAATATAACCACTCCAGCGGACTGCTTGCGACCGGGAAACACAGGCGGAATTGCCTGCGGCTAATTGCGGCGGGTCACGCCGGGTCGCAAAGGATGCCCGGCGGCGGCAAAAGGTCAAGCTTCGGCCTCGGGTAAATCGGGTTGTTGCTATGCCGCCATACAACGGAAGCATTTCCATCCGGGCAGCGGCGGTTGGCGGGCAAACTTGGGGTTCCAGCGGAGCGGGGAGGCGCCCGGAGAGCTTTGCGCCGGGCGTTAGTCGGCTTTGTGGCGGCGGCGCGAAACGGGCTGAGGTTTCACGGGGAACGGGACCAGCATGTTGGTGCGGAATCCGCTCGATGCCTGATTTGCCGCGCATCGTTGGCGTTTTTTCTTGTCTGCGTTTGGCGCTGACAACATTGTTGGCTTTCCCAAAATCATTTCTTTGTCTGTCCTATGAGTCATCCCATGAACCAGCACCCCCAAACCCGCCGCCAATTCATCGGTACGCTGGCTGCCGCCGGAGCGGTTTCGTTGGCGACGCCGTTGGTCGTGAGCGCCGCCACGCACCGGCGCAGTCTCGGGGCGAACGATCGCATCCGCATCGGTATCGTCGGTTGCGGGAGTCGCGGCATCGGCACGCACATGAAAAACGTTCACGCCAACGCCGAGGCGGAAAATCTGGAGATCGTCGCGGTCTGCGATCCGTGGAGCAAAGCCCGCGAGGCCGCCGCCGCGAAGGCGAAGGAGCGATCCGGTCGTGAGGTCAAACAGTGCCGCAACCTCCCCGAACTGCTCGAATTGCCCGAAGTGGATGCCGTGATGATCGCTTCCTGTGATCACTGGCACGCGGCGCATTTGGAGGCGGCAGCGAAGGCCGGCAAACATATTTACATCGAGAAGCCCATGGCCATTGAGCAGGACGAGTTGAACCGCGCTTACGCCGCGGCGAAGTCGGCGGGCACGGTCATCCAGGTGGGCACGCAGTTGCGCAGCGCGCCGAGCGCGGCGGGTTGCCGAAAAGTTCTCCAGGATGGCACGCTCGGGAAAATCATGCGCATCGAACAGGTGCGCAACGGGGAAAAGCCGTATTGGTATAGTTATCTCAAGACCGACGTTCAGGCGGCGGATCTGGATTGGAAGGAATTCACCAAGGGCCGCACCCAAAAAGCATTCGATGCCGAACTGTATTCGGGCTGGTATGGCCACTGGGAGTTTTCGCAAGGTCCCGTGCCGCAATGGGGCGTCCATTTTCTCGACCTGATCCATTTCATTACCGGCCTCACGCTGCCGGAGACCTGTGTTTGTCTGGGCGGGGTCTATACCTGGAAGGATGAACACCATTTCACCGCGCCGGATCAGGTGCAGGCGCTTTGGCATTATCCGGAAGGGGTGATGGTGAGCTACAGCACGAATTTCGGTAACAGTGCCGGCAACTTGCAGCGCATCTACGGCGACAAAGGCACGCTCAACCTCGACAGTCTCAACGCCCCGGTCTACACCGCCGACGGTGGCGTCAATCGCGATGGCGGCATCCGTGGGGAAAACAAGGTCGCGCCCATCGCGCAGCCGGATCACTGGGTCAACTGGTATCGCTGCATGCGCGAGGGCAAAACCCCGAACGCCTCGCTCGATGCCGGCTACCAACATTCCATCGCCAGCATCATGGCGACGATGTCCTACGAGACCGGTCGCCGCACCCGGTTCGACGCGGGTAAGCGCAAAATCACGCTGGATTGAAGGCTCGCAAAAAAACATTGCTGTTGCTCTTCCTCGCCGGGTTCACCTGGGTGCGCGCCGCTGATGAAGGTTTTGCGCCTCTGTTCAATGGCACGAACTTGGACGGCTGGGTGAACATCAACGGCGCGCCGGAAACGTGGAGCGCCAGCAACGGCGTGATCCATTGCACGGGTTTTCCCACCGGCGCAATGCGGACGGAGCGGCAATACGAGAATTTCATTTTGGAAGCCGAGTGGCGGCATCTGCAGGCTGGTGGCAATTCGGGGATCTTCATCTGGGGCGGCCCGCTGCCCGCACCGGGCGTGCCGTATCTGCGTGGCATCGAGGTGCAGATGCTCGACAACGGGTTCGCCATCAAAGGCAAAAATGATTGGTATACGACTCACGGTGACATCTTCCCCATCCACGGCGCGACGATGAAGCCGCTCGGGCGGGTGAGTTCTCGGGGCGACCGGGCGTTTCCTGCTGAAGAGCGGAGCAAGTCCGCGCCGGAATGGAACCACTACCGCATCGTTTGCACCAACGGCACCATCCGCTTGAGCGTGAACGGCAAGGAAGTCTCCCGCGGCGAAGACTGCAATTACCGGAAAGGCTATCTCGCCCTGGAATCCGAGGGCGCTCCGGTGGAGTTCCGCAACGTGCGCCTGCAGGAACTGCCGCCATCCGGCGTGCCCGCCGAGCAGACCGCCCCGGTTGCAGCCGCTTGGCGTTGCCTGTTCAACGGCATTGACCTGCGCGGTTGGAACGAGGCCGCGTCCGGCTGGAAGGTCGCGGGCGGAAAATTGGTCGCAGATGCTCCCGAGAGCGGCATCAGCACCGCGCCGACTTTTGGAGTCGCCGCGTTCATCGTGGATTGCCGGCTGGCCAAGGGCGCGACGAACGTGCCGGTGCTGGTCTTTCGCGGCATGGAATTTCCCCTCACCGGCGCGGTGGCGGAAAAATATCACCGTTTCCAACTGGCCGTGACCGCCACAGCCGCCACGCTCGCGCGTGACGGCGAGTTGGTTGCGCGGAAGGAACTTTCCGCCGGAGCACCCGCGCGTAGCGCGCTCGAAATTCGCGCCCAAGCCGCCGATTGCTTCAACATATTTGCCGGCGAACGGTGAGCCGGTTGCGCCGCGTATGCCTCGGTCCTGGCCATTCGGGTTCCGTTTTGGAACTTGAAACTTGATACCCGGAACTTGAAACTCCGCGCATGACTGACTTGCGTTACCAAAAATTGGCGAAGCTGCTGGTTGAATATTCCTGCAAACTAAAAAAGGGCGAGACGGCCCTGCTCGATGTGACGGACATCCCCGATGAATTCACGGTGGAACTCATCCGCGCCGTGCGCACGGTGGGGGCGACGCCGCTGGTGGAGACGCGGCATTCGCGCGTGGGCCGCGAATTGCTCCTCGGCACGGACCGGAAACGGGCGGAGTTGCTGCGCGACACGGAGATGTTCCGCATGAAGCGGGTGCAGGCGTTCATCGCGCTGCGCGGCAGCCACAACGCGAGCGAGAGCTCGGATGTCCCAAGCGGCGTGATGCAGATGTATTCCAAGGTGTTGCGGCCGGTGCAGAATTACCGCGTGGACAAGACGAAGTGGGTGGTGCTCCGCTGGCCCACGCCGAGCATGGCGCAGGCGGCGAACATGAGCACGGAGGCGTTCGAGAATTTTTACTTCGACGTCTGCACGATGGATTACGCGAAGATGGCGAAAGCCTCGCTGCAATTGCAGCAGCGCATGAAAAAGGCCGACCGCGTCCACCTCAAAGGCCCGGGTACAGACCTGACGTTCAGCCTTAAAGGCATTGGTGCGAAGGCTTGTTCCGGCGACCGGAACATCCCGGACGGCGAGGTGTTTTCCTGTCCGGTGAAGGATTCCGCAAATGGCGTGATCCAGTTCAACACGCCGACGATCTATTCCGGGACGAAGTTCGAGAACGTGCGGCTGGAATTGAAGGCCGGCAAGGTCGTCAAGGCCACAGGCAGCAACACCAAGAAGCTCAATGAGATTCTGGACACTGATCCGGGCGCGCGCTACATCGGCGAATTCGCACTGGGTTTCAACCCCTACATCCTCAACCCGATGTGCGACATCCTGTTCGATGAGAAAATCGCCGGCTCGCTGCACTTCACCCCGGGGCAGGCTTACGCGGATTGCGGCAACGGCAACAAAAGCGCGGTGCATTGGGACATGGTGCTGATCCAACGGCCCGAGTGGGGCGGCGGCGAAATCTGGTTCGACGGCGAACTCATCCGCAAGGACGGCCTGTTTGTGCCGAAGGATTTGAAGCCGCTGAATCCGGCGAACCTGAAGTAACTTCCGCTTGAAAGACAAAAGCCGCGTGAGCTATGGCCCGCGCGGCTTTTGGTTTGAAAGGATTATCCTTCCTTGATCATCGCGATGAATTGTTTCATCGCCGGGGAGAGGACCTTGTTCTTCTTGTAGATCGCGCCGAGCGGCCGGAAGAAATCGCCGTCCTCGAATGGCAGGGCCACGAGCGTTTGCTTGGCGATTTCCTGGGTGATGGTCGCCAGCGGCACGATGGAGATGCCGGCGTTGATTTCCACCGCGCGCTTCACCGTCTCGACGTTGTCGAACTCCATCACGGTCTGCACGTCCACGCCGTGTTCCTTGAGCAGTTTGTCCAGCGCCTTGCGCGTGGGGATGTCCGGCTCGAACCCGATGAATTTCTGGCCCACGATGGCCTTCATCTTGATGCTCTTCTCCTTTGCGAAGGGATGTTGCGGATGGCAGATCAGCACCAGCGGATCCTTGCGCAACGGCACGGTCTCCAGTTTCGCGTCCTTGGTGGGATACGCCACCAGTCCGAGGTCCACCACGTTGCTCAACACGTCATCATAGACCTGGTTCGCGCGGCGGTATTCCACGTGGACGTTCACCGTTGGATACTGTTTGAGGAACTTTTTGATATACGGCGGCAGGTCGTGCAGGCCGATGCTGTAGATGGTCGTCACGCGGATCGTGCCGGAGATGATGTCCTTGATTTCCTGCAGCGTGTTTTGGAGCGCGTCGTAGGTCTGGATGATCTGTTTGCTGTAATCGTAGAGCACCTGGCCTTCGCGCGTGAGGCGGAACTTCTTCTTGCTCCGCTCGATGAGCAGCGACTTGAACAGCCGCTCCAGCGAACTGATCTGCTGGCTCACGGCGGACTGGGTGACTTCGTTGATCTGCGCGGCTTTAGTGAAACTTTCGGTTTCGGCCAGATCGCAAAACATTTTTAAGCTTTCGATTTGCACGGGCGTAGTGAAAATCAAAACTAATTCGCAGTCAATCATTCATCTAATCCTTCTCGGTGCTCCCGGCGGCGGCTATTTTGCGCTTTGCTCCACCTGTCGGGTCATTAACATCCCGTGCCATGACAACCGCCCAGGTCCTCCAGATTTTCCGCGATACCGGCGCTTTGCTCGAAGGCCATTTTATCCTCCGCAGCGGCCTGCACAGCCGGCAATTCTTCCAATGCGCGCTGGCGCTCCAGCAGATGCCCATCGTCGAGCAGCTCGGCGCGGCGCTGGCCGCCCGGGTCCGTGCGCTCGGCGCCGTCACCGTGGTCGCGCCCGCGATGGGCGGCCTCGTGCTCGGCCAGGAAGTCGCCCGGCAACTGGGCATCCGCTTCATTTTTGTGGAGAAGGAAGACGGCAAACTCGTCCTGCGCCGCGGCTTCAAGATCGCCCCCGGCGAGAAAATCCTCATCGTCGAGGACGTCGTCACCAAAGGCGGCCGCGTGCAGGAAACGATTGATATCGTCCGCGCCCACCAAGGCGACTTGCTGGCCGTAGCCGTGGCCGTGGATCGCTCGAACGGCCTGGTGCAATTCGGCGTGCCGCTGCACAGCCTCATCGCGCTCGAAGTCGAGACCTTCGACCCGGCGAAACTCCCGCCCGACCTCGCCAAAATTCCCGCCGTAAAACCCGGCAGCAAATAGCGGAGCGCGGGCTTTAGCCCGCTTCACCGTGCGAATTGCCGGACGCATTGGCAAATTTCCGCCCGATCCAACTGCGCCAACCAAACTGTGCCACGCCCGTTTTAGGTGTGCCACTGTGTCGCCTTTGGCGCAGTTTTTCACCCGCCTAGTTTTCCTCAAAAACACAAATCGGACCTTTGTTTACAGCGTTTTTCTGCGCTTTTTCTGGCAACGGCACTGGCATTGCTTGAGAAATGGTTGCGGTCAACAAACAAAAAACAATTTTATGGCAAAAGTATTAGGCATTGATTTAGGCACGACGAACTCCTGCATGGCTGTCATGGACGCCGGTGAGCCGCTCGTGCTGGAAAATTCCGAAGGCAAACGCACCACGCCCAGCGTCGTGGCGTTCACCAAGAAAGGCGAGCGTGTTGTCGGCGACGCCGCCAAGCGCCAAGCCGTCACCAACTCGCGCAACACCATCTACTCCATCAAGCGCTTCATGGGCCGCAAGTTCGATGAAGTGCAGGAAGAGATCAAGCGCATGCCTTACAAGGTCGTGAAGGCCAGCAACGGCGATTGCGCCGTCGAAGTCGAAGTGGACGGCAAGCCCAAGCAATTCTCCCCGCAAGAAATTTCCGCGATGATCCTCGGGAAGCTCAAAGCTGACGCCGAAACGCGTCTCGGCGAGAAGATCACCCAGGCTGTCATCACCGTTCCCGCCTACTTCAACGACTCGCAGCGCCAGGCCACGAAGGACGCCGGGCGCATCGCCGGCCTCGAAGTTCTCCGCATCATCAACGAACCTACCGCCGCGTCGCTCGCCTACGGCCTCGACAAGAAGAAAGACGAGAAGATTGCCGTCTATGACCTCGGTGGCGGCACGTTCGACATCTCCGTGCTCGAAATCGGCGACGGCGTCTTCGAAGTCAAGGCCACCAATGGCGACACCCACCTCGGTGGCGACGACTGGGACAACGCCCTTATGGACTGGATTCTCAACGAGTTCAACCGTGAATCCGGCATGGACCTGCGCAAGCAGCCCGATGCCCTCCAACGCATCAAGGAAGAAGCCGAAAAGGCCAAGATCGCCCTCTCCAGCTCCACCACTTACGACATCAATCTGCCGTTCATCACCGCCGACGCCAGCGGCCCGAAGCACATCCAGAAGACGCTCACCCGCGCCAAAATGGAGCAACTCACCGACTCGCTCTTTGAACGCACCATCGCTCCCGTGAAGGCGTGCTTGAAAGACGCCGGCATCAGCGCCGACAAGATTGACGAACTCGTCCTCGTCGGCGGCATGACCCGTATGCCCCGCGTCGTCGAGACCGCGCACAAGCTCGTCAGCAAACCCCCGCACCAGGGCGTGAACCCGGATGAAGTCGTCGCCATCGGCGCCGGCATCCAGGGCGGCGTGCTCAAGGGCGAAGTCAAGGACGTGCTCCTGCTCGACGTCACCCCGCTGTCGCTCGGCATCGAGACCCTCGGCGGCGTGTTCACGCGCCTCATCGAGCGCAACACCACCATCCCCTCGCGCAAATCGGAAATCTTCTCCACCGCCAGCGACAACCAGCCCGGCGTCGAGATCCACGTCTTGCAGGGCGAACGGCAGTTCGCGCGCGACAACAAGACCATCGGCCGGTTCAACCTCGCCGATATCCCGCCCGCGCCGCGCGGCGTGCCGCAGATCGAAGTCACCTTCGACATTGATGCCAACGGCATCCTGCACGTCGGCGCGAAAGACCTCGGCACCGGCAAGGAACAGAAAATCTCCATCACCGCCAGTAGCGGCCTCTCCAAGGACGAAGTGGAAAAGATGCGCAAGGACGCCGAAGCCCACGCTGAAGAGGACAAGGCCCGCAAGGAAGAAGTCGAGACCCGCAACGAGGCCGACAACGCCATCTACCGCACCGAGAAGATGCTCAAGGACAACGGCGACAAGATCTCGGCCGACGACAAGAAGAAGATTGAAGACGCCGTCAGCGCCGTGAAGGAAGCGCTCAAGGGCAGCGACAGCGCCGCCATCAAGAGCGCCAGCGAAAAACTCAACGAAGCGTGGCAGGCCGTCAGCGCCGAACTCTACAAGGCCGCCGCCGCCAAGGCGCAGGCCGACAAAGCCGCCGGCGCGCAACCGCAGCCCGAAGCTGGCGAGCCGAAGTCCGACGACAAGAAGAAAGACGAAGGCCCGATCATTGACGCCGAAGTCGTGGACGAGAAGAAATAATCGCGGCGACTCGCAAACATTTTCCCTCCGCTCGGGCGGTGGGAGTTAATTAACAGTCAACAAAAACAAACAAACAAACACATAATATGGCACTGAACCTCAAACCGCTCGGCGACCGGATTCTCGTTGAACCCGTCGCGGAGAAGGAACAAACCAAAGGCGGCATCATCATCCCTGATACCGCAAAAGAAAAACCGCAAGAGTCCGTCGTCGTGGCGCTCGGCACCGGCAAGACCGATGACAAAGGCAACAAAGTCCCCTTCGAAGTGAAGAAAGGCGACCGCGTCCTGTGCAGCAAATACGGCGGCACGGAAATCAAACTCGACGGCAAGGAATACAAGATCCTCTCCTCCGAAGACATCCTCGCCATCGTCGGCTAACTGTCTCTATCAACCATCAACTAGAAACTAAGAACTAAAATTATGGCATCAAAACAATTACTGTTCGACGAAGCCGCTCGTCAGGCGCTCCTCCGGGGCGTCACCAAACTCGCCAAGGCTGTCACCGCCACGCTCGGACCGAAAGGCCGCAACGTGGTGCTCGACAAAAAATTCGGCTCCCCCACCGTCACCAAGGACGGCGTGACTGTGGCCAAGGAAATCGAACTCGAATGCCCCTATGAAAACATGGGCGCGCAGATGGTTCGTGAAGTGGCCAGCCGCACCAGCGACAACGCCGGCGATGGTACCACCACCGCGACCGTTCTGGCCGAGGCGATTTATCGCGAAGGCCTGAAGCACGTCACCAGCGGCGCCAACCCCATCAGCATCCAGCGCGGTATCGGCAAGGCCGTTGAGGCCGCCGTGGAGCACCTCGGCAAGATCTCCAAGAAGGTCAAGGATAAGGAAGAGATCAAGCAGGTCGCGACTGTTTCCGCCAACTGGGACACCACCATCGGCGAGATCATCGCCGACGCGATGGACAAGGTCGGCAAGGACGGCACCATCACCGTTGAAGAAGCCAAGTCCATCGAAACCACCCTCGACGTGGTCGAGGGCATGCAGTTCGACAAGGGCTACCTCTCGCCGTATTTCGTCACGAATGCCGAGACGATGGAAGCCAAGCTCGAAGACGCTTACATCCTGAACTTCGAGAAGAAGATCAGCAACCTCAAGGACCTGCTCCCGATCCTGGAAAAAGTCGCCAAGCTCGGCAAGCCGCTCCTCATCATCGCCGAAGACGTGGAAGGCGAAGCCCTCGCCACGCTCGTCGTGAACCGCCTGCGCGGCACCATCAACGTCTGCGCCGTCAAAGCCCCCGGCTTTGGCGACCGCCGCAAGGCCATGTGCGAAGACATCGCCGTGCTCACCGGTGGCAAGTTCATCAGCGAAGACCTCGGCATCAAGCTCGAGAGCATTGAACTCTCCGACCTCGGCCGCGCCAAGAGCGTCGTCGTGGACAAGGAAAACACCACCATCGTCGAAGGCGCCGGCAAGAACTCGGACATCCAGGGCCGCGTGAACCAGATCCGCCGCCAGATCGAAGAGACCACCAGCGACTACGATCGTGAAAAATTGCAGGAACGCCTCGCGAAGCTCGCGGGCGGCGTGGCCGTCATCAACGTCGGCGCGGCGACCGAAAGCGAAATGAAGGAAAAGAAGATGCGCGTGGAAGACGCGTTGCACGCGACCCGCGCGGCCGTGGAAGAAGGCATCGTCGCCGGCGGCGGCGTGGCCCTCATCCGCTGTTTAGACGCCATTGACAAGGTCAAGGGCGCGAACGAAGACGAGCAGCTCGGCGTCGAGATCGTCAAGCGTGCGGTCGTGTACCCGACCAAGCTCCTCGCGGCCAACGGCGGCCACGAAGGCATGGTCGTGGTGCAGGAAGTCGCCAAGCGCAAGGGCAACGAAGGCTTCAACGCCGCCACCGGCGAATACGAAGACCTCGTGAAGGCCGGCGTCGTTGACCCGAAGAAGGTCACCCGCACCGCGTTGCAAAACGCGTCGAGCATCGCCGGTCTGTTGCTGACGACCGAATGCCTCATCACCGACGCTCCTGAGAAGGAGAAGCCCGCAGCTCCCGCCGGTCACGGCGGTGGTGACATGGGCGGCATGGGCGGCATGGGCGGCTACTAAGCGACCAAGTCTGGAGGAACTTAACACGCGCGGCGGGAAGCGATTCCCGCCGCGTTTTTTTGTTTGCGCTGCCGGACGGCCGAGGACTGCGGGTGGATTATTCAGTCGCGGTGGGGCAGGCGGTGGGTTATTTTCTGAACGCGCGGGCGCGAAAGCCGTCCAAGCATTGAACTTTATCTCTGATGAAACTGGTCATCCGTCATTTTCTGCTGCTGCTGGGAATCGTGTGGTTCGCGGGCGTGGCGCCGGCGCGGGCGGCGGATTCGTTCGTGTGGGATGCACAGGGAAAGAAGATTTCTGCCGAGGTCGGGGCGTGGCCGTTGCCGGTGTTGTTGCAGCGCATCTCGGCGGCGACGGGCTGGCAGGTGTTCATCGAGCCGGGGACGACCTTCACGGCGTCGGCCAAATTCCAGCAGCTGCCGCTGGGAGAAGCGTTGCACACGTTGCTGGGCAACCTGAATTTCGCGCTGGTGCCGCAGTCGAACGCGCCGGCGCAGTTGTTTGTTTTCCAGACCACGATGCAGGCGGCGACGCAGCGGGTCATCGCCGCGCCGGACACGGGGAAGATTTTGGACACGGCCCAGCCGATTCCGAACCAATTGGTGGTGACGGTGAAGCCGGGCACGGACATCGAGGCGTTGGCGCAGCAGCTCGGCGCGAGGGTCGTCGGGCGCGTGGCGGGGTTGAACACCTATCTGCTGGAATTCCCGGACGCCGCAGCCACGGCGTTGGCGCGGACGGCCTTAGGCAGCAATTCCGCGGTGGTGGCGGTGGATTCCAATTATCACGTCGTCCCGCCGGAGCCGGGCCGGCGGTTGCTGGCGAGCTCCGCGCCGTTCTCGGACATGAAGGTGAAGCCCGCCGAGCCGGGCGCTCAGACGGTCATTCTGCTGGATACACAATTGGACCCGAACGCCTGTGGCTTGGAAGGTTATCTGTTGCCCAGCCTGTCAGCGGCGGGAACAACCGCCCTGGCGGCGGCGACAGGCGCGGGGCCGAGCCACGGGACTTCGATGGCGGAAACCATCGTGCGGGCGGCGAACGGCAACGTGAAGATCCGGCCCGTGGATGTTTACGGCGCGAGCGAGACGACGACCACGTTCAATGTGGCGAGCGGAATTTACCTGGGCGTGAACGCCGGCGGCACGCTGGTGAACATGAGCCTGAGCAGTGCGGGGAACAGTGTATTCCTCCAGCAGGTCATCCAGGCGGCGCGGCGTCAGGGCGTGGCATTCTATGCGGCGGCCGGGAACGAGCCGGTGACGACGCCAATGTATCCGGCGGCGTATCCCGAGGTGGTTTCGGTGACGGCCGGCGACCGCAACGGCAATCTGGCAAGCTATGCGAACCGGAATCCTTCCGTGGCGGTCGTGGCCGCGGGCAACAGCGTGGTATGCTACGGCGATCAATCGTGGCTCGTCTCCGGCACCTCCGCCGCCGCGGCGGCGATGAGCGGGCAGACGGCGGCAGCAGCGGCGAACCATCCCGGCGCAGCGATGCCGCAGGTGCAGGCGGCGGTGGTCGGCGCTAGCGTGAAGCCCAAGCTGTGACGGGCCGCAAACGCCGCGTGCCCTTCCTTCCGTGGGGGATTCAAGGTTGAACTTGCCGCCGCCCTCGGCTACGTTCTTCCGGTTATGACGTTGACTGAAAAAATCCTCGCCCGCGCCGCCGGAAAAACTTCCGTCCAGGCTGGCGACAATATCTGGGTGAACGCCGACGTGCTCATGACGCACGACGTTTGTGGCCCGGGGACGATCGGCGTGTTCAAACGCGAATTCGGCAAGACCGCAAAAGTCTGGGACAAGCAGAAGATCGTCATCATCCCCGACCACTACATCTTCACCGCCGACTCTCTCTCCAACCGCAACGTGGACATCCTCCGCGAATTCGCCGGCGAGCAGGGCTTGCCCTATTTCTACGACGTTATCGACGACCCGAAAGGCCAGTGGAAGTTCGACGCCGTGAAGGGCAACATGAAGCGCCAATACGGTTCGCGCTACGCCGGCGTCTGCCACGCCGCGTTGCCGGCCAAAGGCCACACGCGCCCCGGCGAGATCCTCTTCGGCACGGACTCGCATACCTGCATGGCCGGCGCGTTCAATCAGTTCGCCACCGGCATCGGTAACACCGACGCCGGCTTTGTCATGGGCACGGGCAAACTGCTCCTCAAAGTTCCCGAGACGATGCATTTCCGCCTTGAAGGCCGCCTCCAGCCCGGCGTCATGGCCAAGGACATCATCCTGCACTGCATCGGCGAAATCGGTTTCGACGGCGCAACCTATCGCGCCATGCAATTCGACGGCGACGGCGCGAATTCATTGAGCATGGACGACCGCATGACCATCGCCAACATGGCCATCGAAGCGGGCGGGAAGAACGGCATCTTTGAATTCGATTCCCGCACTGCCGAATACGTGGACGCGCGCGTGAAATTGAACGGCACAAAATCCACCTACACGCCGGTCGAGCCGGACAAAGACCAGAAGTTCGTTTATGAACTCGTCGTGGACTTGAGCAAGCTTGAGCCCACCGTCGCCTGCCATCCCGACCCTGGCCAACGCAAGAAGGCCAAGGAGATGAACCAGAAACTCGACCGCGCTTATGTCGGCAGTTGCACCGGCGGCAAGACGAGCGACTTCGTGGAATTCGCCCGCGTGCTGCGCGGGAAGAAGGTCGTCATCGATACCTTCGGCGTGCCCGCCACGCCGGACATCGTGCGCGATTTGCAGACGACCT
>JAFMIX010000289.1 GCA_017853785.1 Verrucomicrobiales bacterium | reverse complement strand
AGGCAAGGCGCCGGGCGATTTGCCGGCCGGGCCAGCCATTCGATTCCCGCGCGCACATCGCGGAAGGAGGTGGCCGTGAGCAGGCCGTTGTGGACGCTCCATTTTCGCTCGAAGCACTCGTTCGCAATCACGATCTCCTCCTCGCTCCAGCTTACACGACAATCTTTGAAGGTGGCATTACCGGACGACTCGAACATCTGCGCCGAACAGGTGGCCGCCACCCAGACCGCCACCATGAAGGTGACCGGACGACTCCAGCCGGGAGTGCGATGGGCAAGGCGGGTTAACATGGGTGTAAAAAGTTCGTCGAAATCAGCCGCACAGATAAGCCGATTAAAAAAGGCGCGGGTCCGGCAGTCGCCTGCGAACCCGCGCCCGTTAAAGCAGCCATAATCAACTGGCTATTTCACCGGTGTGAGGGTGAATTCCTTGATGGCCACGCCGCGGCTGCCGTCTTGCACCGCGAAGTTGAGCACATTGCGCCCGCTGACCAGATTCACTTCCACAGACGGAGTCGCCTGCCACATGCCAACGGTGTAGGGCACGGCGACTTCGACGTCTTTGGCATTGTTCGCCGCAAACAGGAATTTCTGTCCCTCTTGCAACGTCGCCACCCGCGCCGTCAGCGCATACTTGCCGGCTTGCGGCACCTCAAACGCATACTGCGCCTTGAATCCGCCGCTGCAGTTCAATTGCATTCCGCCCCCGTGACTCTTCAGCGCGAGAACTTTCCCGGTCGCCTTGCCGCTGTACGCCAAGGCCGGAATTGTCACGGCTCCCGTCCGACCGACCACGATTTTCTGGTCTGCGGTCCCCACCGCCGTCGCGTCAGACTTGTCCTTATCTTCTGCTTCATTGGCTTCCGCTAGCTCCTGGCCGAGCGGACCAAGTTCTACGGCGGAGGATGCGAGAATGCGTGATTCATAAAGTGCGGCCCGACTCCAGAAACCGCCCTCCACATTTCTGCGACCGTTGTAGGCTTCCTCGCCAAGAATGCGGCTCACCCAGCGGGCGCGCAACACCTTGAGATAATCCTGCTCACGTTCCCGCGCCTGAGATTCCACGAGGAAATCCGCGCCGCTGAGGGAAAATTCATCCTTGTCCCACCAGCTGGAATTGAAACCGGCACCAAGATTGACGACCCAGCCCTTGGGCGTCCAATGACTCAACGCGGCGTGCGCGTGTTGCGTCACCCCCCAGACCGGGATGCCAAAGCTGCGCAGGATGAACCGGCCAAAGAACGCCCGCCGGCCGCACACTCCCCCGTCCTTGGGGATGTTCTGGTAATTGTTGAGCGTCGGCAGGTCTTTGCCGACATTTTGGGAACCGTAGGGCACCTCGGTCTTGACGGCAGCGGAATAGCGCCAGCCGTAGTTCGGATTCGTGATGTGGTCCGGCCGGTAATTCTGGAGCATCTGGCGGCCCCAGGCCAGAATCTCATCCGGCGCATCGCAGTCTACCACCATCCGGTATTCCCACGTCGTAAGCCCCTTGAAAGCCGGGTCAAGATCGCCGGCCAGATAGGCCTTCTCGTAGTGCAGATATCGTTTCACCGGGTCCACGGTGGCCGGAGCATCGGTCTGGGCTTCGGCATTTTTCTGTTTGATCGGCACGGCGTGCTCCAAACTCGTGGCCAATGCCAGCCGGTGAAACATCCCTTCGTTGGCCTTCGGGCTGGCCTTAAGAATGGCCGTATAAATCTCCATCGCCTGGCCGTATTTGCCGTACGGCGCGCCGCCGGCCACGAGCATTTCCTTCATCAATTTGTCATCGGCGAGCAGCTTGTCCACCAAGGCGGCCTGGGCCGGTCCTTGTTGGGCGAAGGCCGCCAAGCCGCGGGGCGTGGCCTCGGTCAGCACGGTGCATTTGACGAGCTTGGCATCCAGCTTGTCGCTGGCAAGGAAGGGGTCCAAATCCGCCAGCAGCGCCTTGGCGGCGGCGATTTCATTAGCGTGCGCTTGAGCCAACGCCGCTTTGGCGGCCTCGCTCGCGCTTTTTCCGGCTGCCGCCCTGACTTTTGCCTGCTCCAACACAGCTTCGCGTTTTTTAAGTTCCGCCATCCCGGCTTCATAGCGTTTTTGTTGCTCCTCGATGGTTTTCTGCGCGGCTTGCCGGGCGGCATCGGTGGTGGCGCTCTTCAGGTCCGCCTGAGCTTTGGCAATTTTCTTCTTTGCATCGCCCGTCCACCAGTGGCCGTGCTTGACCAAACCTTCCGCCTTGCCCAACTCCTGCTGCGGCCCGGCCGCATCATCCGACTTTTCCGCCGAAGCGTTGAGCGCTTGATAGGCGGCCTGGAGGGCGGCTTTTTTTTGCTCCGACACGTTGGGCAGGGCGCGGGTGATCTCAGCCTTCAGCTCCGCAAGAGTGGCGGCATATTTGGCCTCCAGTGACTTGCCGGTCTCGGAAAGCTGGATTTCCAGCTGGGCTTTGCCTTTCTGGGCCTTGCCTTTCTTCGGAGCGGCGGACGCGATAGACAGGCCGACGGCCAGGGCGGCGACCAAGCTGAGGGTTAGGGTCAATTTACTTTTAATCATATTCTCGGTTTGTGGGTATTGTTGTTAATTGGGGCTGCCGCGTGGCGGACGGAACACGCGGCACCCTCTGCCGAGAGTGCCGCGTGCGAATTAACTGCGTGATCAGTTATTCTTGAGCAGTTCGGCCATGGCTTTGCCCATCGCCTCGCCGACGTCCATGTAAGTTTCCGCGTTCCCGTTATAATGGCTGTTGGAAGCGCCGCCTTTGCTCAGCGGATGCGCGTAAACGGTGGCAACATTGCCTTTGAACTCCGGATATTTGCCGCTGTTGCCGTCGACCGCGAGCATCGCGTCGAGAATTTTCCCCTCGTTGCCCGTAGCACCCTTCTCGGTCTGACCGAGGGTGGCGCAAACAAACTTCGCTTTGGGCGCATTGAATTCCTTGCGCAGCTGCTTGATCAGATGGGCAAGATTCTGTTCATAATGGCTGGCCAACCCGGCGTCGTAACGGTCCTTGTCGCCCTGCCACCAGCAAAAGCCGGCCACTTCGTAGCCTTTTGC
>JAFMIX010000034.1 GCA_017853785.1 Verrucomicrobiales bacterium | reverse complement strand
CGTTGACGATGTGCTTGTCGCGCTCCGGCGTGCGGAGCATGAGCGGCTTGAGCCGCGCGTTGAGGATGAACGGCGCGATGGCGTTGACGAGCTGCACTTCGAGGAGTTCCACGGCGGGAACTTCGTGCATAAGCATGCGCCACGAGTTGTGCTCGCGCAGATCCACCTGTTGCAAATCCTGGTCAAGCTTGCCCACGGGAAACAGCGCCTGCTGCGCCGCGAGTTCATCCGGCAACAGCGGCACCTGCGAGAGTTCCGCCGCATGCGTGAGCCCGGCGACTTCGGACATCCGTTTCTGCACCAGGCCGGCATCGCCTTCCGGCAACATGTGGTAGCCGCGTAAGCCTTCGTAAGCGCCGAGCAGTTTCGCCGCGTCCGGCGGCAAATCATGCAACGACCCGTTCTCGCGCTCCATCATGTGCGCGTAAAAATCCGGCGGGCGGCGCACGGTCTGGCAGGCGTTGTTGATGATGAAATCCAGCCGCGAATATTTCCGCGTCATGTGCTGGCAAAACGCCTCCACACTCGGCGTGTGCCGCAGGTCCAGCCCGAAGATCTCCAGCCGGTGACCCCACTCCTTGAAGTCCGGCTCGGCGGCGTAGCGCATCGCGGAATCGCGCGGAAAGCGCGTGGTGACGACGAGCTGCGCGCCGGCGCGCAGCAGCTTGATGCCCGCCTGATAACCGATCTTCACGCGTCCGCCCGTGAGCAACGCCACGCGCCCGCGCAGGTCCGCCAGCTCGGTGCGTTTGCGGAAATTCAGTTCCGCGCACGCCGGACAGAGCTGGTCGTAGAAATGGTGGATGGTGGAATAATCTTTTTTGCAGATGTAGCAGTTCTGCGGCTCGACGACTTCGCGGAACTCGGGATTGTCCGGCACTTCCTGCGGCTCGATCTCCGGCGGCGGCGGCAGGTTGGGCGTGATAAACACGGGCTTGCGGCGCAGCGTGCGGATGCCGGTCTCGTTCAGCACGCGCTGGTCGCGCTGAATTTTATCGGCCTTGTGCTGGCGCTGTTTAGCGCGCACGAGCTGGCGGCGCTTGCTGACATCAGGGCAAAAGATCGCGCCCGCCGCCTGCGTGAGCCGCGAGCGTTCCTCGTCCGTCAGCTGCGCGAGCAACGCGCGGTTCGCCACGATCTGCTCCAGCATCGCGGCGGCGGCGCGCAACTGCGCGACGTCCGGCGCGGCGGCTGGCGTCGCATTGGCGGAGTCGGCGTTTGGTTCTTTGCCCGTAAGCATGGCCGGACAGGATAGTCCGTCGCGAAGCGGGGTCAAGGAATGCAGTGGCGTTTGGATTGCGCGGGCATGACCGCGCTTTGTAACTGGCAGACATGTCTGCCAGTTACAAAGCGGCGACATGTCGCCGCACTCCATATGATGCCGCATCGGTGAGACGATAAATCGTTTTGCGCCCGCCGCGCCCGCCGCTACCATGCGCCCATGTCATCGGACTACGACGAACTCCTCACCGCCACAATCCAGCACTTGGAAGGATTGAAGGAGCACGGCGTCCGCCATGTGAATGTCACCCCGGAAACACTGGCTGCGCTCGCCAAGCCCGCGCCCCGGGGCGGGGCTTCCGCGCCCGCGGCGCCGCGCGTACCGCAAACTTTTCGAAGCCCGGCCGCGGCGCAAAAAACCTTCGCCCCTGCGCCTGCTCTCGTCGCGCCGCCGCCTTTGCCAACCACGCCCAAGCTGTCGCCGGCGGAACTGGCAGCGGCGTTCGCCGCATTGCGGGCGCGCGCGCTGGCTTGCGTGAAATGCCCCAACCTCGCGGCGGCGCGCCAGAACGTGGTGTTCGGCGTGGGCAACCTCGAGGCGGAGCTGATGTTCGTGGGCGAAGCGCCGGGCGCGGATGAAGACGCGCAGGGCGAACCGTTCGTCGGCAAGGCGGGGCAGTTGCTCACGCGCATCATCCAGACGATGGGCTTGAGCCGCGAGACGGTTTACATCGCGAACATTTTGAAATGCCGGCCCGATACGCCCGGCCAGAGCGCCGGCAACCGCCCGCCCACGCCGGAAGAAATGGCGACGTGCATCCCGTATCTGCATGAGCAGATCGATTTGATCCGCCCGCGCGTCATCGTCGCGCTCGGGGCGACGGCCGTGGCGGGGTTGCTGGGCAAGACGCTGGGCATCACCAAACTGCGCGGCAACTGGCAGACGTATCGCGGCACGCCGTTGATGCCGACGTATCATCCGGCGTATCTGCTGCGCAACCAGGCGATGACCGAGAAGCGCAAGGTCTGGGAAGATATGCTCGCCGCGATGGAAAAACTCGGAATGCCCATCAGCGAGCGGCAACGGAATTTTTTCCTGAAGGGATAATCGGCTCTCGCGCGACGGCCGCCAAGGTCAGTTCAAGCGCACCGGTTGGCGGCGGTTGCCCCAGTTGCCGGGCGACGCATCGAAGTGGCCGGCAATCTCAAAGCCGCACGCAGCGCAACGGTTGCCCTCGAGTTTCCACTCGCCTAGAAGATACCAGTCACGTGTCACGAGCCGTTCACCGCAGCCCGGACACCAAGTGCTGCTGCCGTCAGGATCGTGAATGTTGCCGGTGTAAACGTAGCGCAACCCGTGCGCCCGTGCGATCTGCCGCGCCAACGCGAGAGTTGCGGGCGCGGTGGCGGGTTTATCGAGCATCTTGTAATCCGGGTGGAAGGCGGTGAAATGCCACGGCACGTCCGGCCCCAGGTTGGCGGCGAACCAGTCGGCGGCTTTTTCGAGTTCTGCCGTGGCGTCGTTCTCGCCGGGAATCAGTAGCGTGGTCACCTCAAGCCACACGTTGGTCTGCTGCCGTAAATATTCCAAGGTGGCGAGCACGGGCGCGAGTTCGCCGGAACAATTGCGGTGGTAGAAGTCCTCGGAGAACCCTTTCAGATCCACGTTGGCGGCATCCATGTGCCGGTAAAATTCCGGCCGCGCCTCGGCGGATATGTAACCGGCGGTGACCGCCACGGTGGCCAGCCCAAGAGCATGGCAAGCTTGGGCGACATCAATGGCGTATTCGGCGAAGATGACGGGGTCGTTGTAGGTGAAGGCAACGGAGCGGCAGCCCAGCCGCCGCGCCGCCGCGGCGATGGTTTCCGGCGTCACCGCGGCGGCAAGGCGGTCAAATTCGCGCGCCTTGCTGATGTCCCAGTTCTGACAGAAGCGGCAACCGAGGTTGCACCCGGCCGTGCCGAATGAGAGGGCACTCGTGCCGGGATGGAAATGATTCAGCGGCTTCTTCTCGATGGGATCAATGCAGAAGCCACTGCTGCGGCCGTAGGTGGTCAGCGCGATTTGTCCGCCGAGGTTCTGGCGCACAAAACAGAACCCCCGCTGCTCGGGGTGCAGCTTGCACCGCCGCGGGCAGAGGTCGCATTGCAGCCGGCCATCCGGCAATCGGCGCCACCACTGCCCAGCGACCACCCCGGGAGCGGTCATCTGCCGTGAGGTCACATTCATAAGGCCTCCATCACGGACCAAGATATTGATAATCGGGCAGCACCAACTTGTAACGCGGCTGGAGAAACGCCACCAAGTCGATCATCTGCTCGACCGTCATCACGTGGTTGAACGTTGGCATGGGTGATTCTTTGGTGTCCGTGAGTTCCTTTTGGTATTTTTCGGACAACACGTGCGACGGGTTGATGACGGAGGTCACCAGTTCGCCGTAGGTTTTCACGCGGCCCGATTCGCCGCCCAGCGTCAGGCTGAACGCAGTTGGCGCTGGCAGTTCCACGCCCTCCACCTTGTGACAGGTGTAGCATTTGAGCGCGATAAAAGCCTGTTGGCCTTTGACCGCATCTCCCTCCGGCAACCGGAATCCGCGGGGGGATTTCGGCCCGCGGTCACAACCGGACATGACGGCCAGTATCAGCAATCCTGTAAGTATTAATGATGATTTCATTGCAGTATTCCTTTCCTTTGAACAGATCTAGATTTTGTTTTATTCCATGGACTCACCCCTTCCACAAATTCGTCCACCTGAAACCGCTGGATTTGAACGGGCTCGTCGGACCTGATTCCGCCTTTCATCCGGGCAATGTGCAACTGCTCTGCCACCGTGTTGACGCTCTCAATTCCCGGCAACAACAACCCATGACGACCATCGGCGGCAGAAACGGTCACCCCGTAGCGCTTGGGATTTAGTTCTTCAGGCGTCACAACATCTTCGATGGAATGGATCACGCTGACATGAAATTGCAGGTCAGATAGCTCTTCCGCTTCGACTCGCGGAAAGCGAGGATCCTGGAACGCCGCCAACACCGCGTTCCGCCACGTCTCCTCGACCAGATTGGCGGTAGCCGGCGTCAGCGTCCCCACGCAGCCGCGCAACTCGCCGTTTCGGCGCCGCAAAGTCACAAAAACACCGCGCTGTGAATTGAGATACGTCCCGCAAGCCACTGGTGGAAGTTCGGAACTATCGCTCAACGCCGCCGCCACCGCCCGGCGCGCCAAACCCGGCAATGCCTCCCCGGCGCGACGCTCCGGTGCCGTTTTTATTTCTTTTCCGCCCGAGAATTTGGATGCAGGCGCGGACAATATCGCCACTCCGTAGCCGACCCCGAACGGCCCTTCGTAATTCAACAATCTATGACCGGTGCCGTCCCATTTCACCGCCGCCGCCGCGATCACAGTGGAATCCACCACGTCCTCCGCCGCCAGCTCGCGCAGCATGGGGCTGATTTGCTCGACCCCCCGAAGGTCTCCTGCACGGACGAGGCGGATGAATTTTTCGTCAAACTCGTGCGCCTGCGGGTGGAAGCCACAGGGAGCATCGGGCGTCAGGCGATGGCTCATGTCGCCGCTGGCGATTACCGCCACGCGCCGGGACAACGCAGTCCCGGCGATGGCGATGGCTTCTCCCAGACCGGTCAGGCGACCCGCCTTCAGACAATCGAGCCCCAAGACCACCGTCGGCCCCGCCCATCCCGCCTCGGCGAGAAACCACAGCGGCACCAGCGCGCCGTGATCGAGGGCCTGGCTGTGGATGAGCCACGTTTTTCCACCGCGAAATTGGAACTCCGCGCCGATGGCATTCGCCAGATGGCGGTCGTTGGGCAGGCCCACCCGCGCCTCGGCGGCGCCGAACTGATCAAATGACCCTTGCAGACGGTCATCAGCCCAAAGGCCAAAAAAACCCGGTCGGCGCGGCGAGTGCGGCGAAATCACAACCACCGTCTCCGGCTCATGGCGCAACACCGCCGCCGCCGCCTCACGCATCGCCCGGCAACTTGCCTGCGCCACATCCACCCGATCGCGCCCAACCGCAGGCACAAGAACGGGCGCATGAGGCATCAAAACCGCGCAACAGACCGATGGCGCCGGGGAATTTTTTGCCCGGCGGACTGGTTTCCACACGGCAGTTTCGGAGAATAGGTTCATGGCCTTAAACCGGTTTCAACCGGTCCCGAAGTTGATCAAATTCCTGCCCGCAACTTTGCCCGCCTGATTTCCAAGCGGGCGAACGCCTGAACGACTCACGCCACTTCACGCGGCAAAACCAAACCGGAAATGTCCCTCTTCCGCCGAGATGCCGAGCGCGGAGCAGATGTGTTTGGACGCCAGCATGCCCCCAGCCGTCTTGACCATCTTGTCAAAATCGTGCTTGGGCAATTCCATCCCCTCGTGCTTGATGGCCCGGATCCGATATCCGCGTTCGAGGAGTTCTTCCACGAACTCCACACAAGTGACCGGATCATCGGTCGAATAATGGTTCGACAGTGCGCGCGACCGCAACGGGGCCGCAAACTCAATGATATATTTCGGTAACATAACTGCCTCCTTTCTCGCGACGTTGTCCGCCGCGTAACCGACTCCATCTCTTCACCCCGCAAACTCGCGCTCCCGTTCCCGGACGGTCAAGACCGGACACGGCGCCAGCCGCACGACCCGTTCTGCCGTGCTGCCCATCAATATATGTTTGATTCCGGTATGCCCGTGCGTCGCCAGGATGATCAGATCCGCCTCCAACGACTTGGCGGCCTCGACGATCTCCCAGTAAGGGTTGCCTAACCGCACCACCGTCTTCATCGGCTCGCGGACCTCTCGGTCACCCGCCCGTTCCTGACCAAGTTCAACCAGATGATTCCGGCTGACTTTCAACACGTCTTCTTGAACGAGACTCCAAGTGCTGGGCATATCCTGCGCGGAGGCCGGGAAAAACATCGGCTCCACCACGTGCAACAGGATGATTTCCGCCTGCGACCGCTCCGCAAAGGCCAAGGCATAATCCAATGCCTTGATAGAACATTCCGAGAAATCCGTCGGCACCAAGATTTTTCTCAATTGGAATGGCGGCCTGAAAGTCTTGTCGGATTCGAGGCGATTTTTTTCCAAGAGCAAGTCATCCTTGTCACCCAACTCCACCGTAACCCTCCCACCCTTGCCTGAAGGTTTGATTTTCATAACACACCTCCTGCTTGATTATCCAAGGTAATATTCCCCGGTTTGGCGAAACTGCAAGTGCCGCCGCACCCGGTTTCCGCACCCCAAGCCCACTGCCCGTTCGCGGCGCCTGCACCGACGGGGATGGACAAAACCGTGCGAACCAGCCAGATTCCTTTCGTTCCCGGACCGTCGCGGCGGCGGCCAGTCAATCCACCGCTCCGGCGTCCGGCGCGAAAGGCCACCAATGTCTCAAGCCATCATGGACCCCGCCGAAGTGCGGCGCTTTGCGGAAGAGTTGAAACGCTTCAACCTCGACCTCGCCGACCGCATGGCCTCGCTCCAGGCCCGCTTCAACAAGCTCGGCGATTCCTGGCAGGACCAGGAGCACGCCAAGTTCGCCGAGGAATTCACCCAGACGCTCAAGGCGATGCGCAAGTTCGCCGAAATCTCCAACCAGCACGCGCCCTACCTCCTGCGCAAAGCCCAGCGCATCGAGGAATACCTTTCCCAACACTGACCCATGCCCGAGAGCGCCAGAATCACCTCCGTCGAAGCGCTGGAAAGCTTCCGCAGCAGCCTCATCATCTATCTGGAGAAAGCCATCCGCGCCGCCGCCGACATCAACCACGAAGTCGTCAGCACCCACCTCTGGCTGCAAAGCGACCGCCGTGTCCATTGGGAAGCCCAAGTGCGCCGCCTCACCACCGAACTCAACCTGCGGCAGCAGGAACTTTTCAGCGCCCGCATCGGCAACCTGCAAAACAACACCCTCATGGAACAGAAAGCCGTGCAAAAAGCCGCCCTCGCACTCGATGCCGCCACCGCCAAGCTCGCGCTCGTCAAACAGTACTGCCGCCAATACGAAAACCGCGTCGCGCCCATGGCCAAGGAGATCGAGAAAGTCCGCGGCTTCCTCGCCAACGACATGCGCCAAGCCGTCGCCGTGCTCACGCAGATCATCCACACCTTGAACGCCTACGCCGAAATCAAGGGCGGCGGCACCGCCCCCGCGCCCGCCCCCGGAGGTCAGCCATGAGCGTCAACACCGGACGCGGCCAGCTCGCCGCGCTGACCAGACAACTGGACAGCCAGTGGCAGCAGACCAAGGAATATTGGCGCGACGCCAAGAGCCTCGAGTTCGAGAAGAAATATCTCACCGAACTCACCAGCGTCGTGACCGCCGCCGTGAACCATACCGAAGACCTCGGCAAAATCATTGCCCGAATCAGGAGCGACTGTGAATAGCCACCCCGGAGTCCAGCCCACCCTCCAACTCGTCCGCCGCCTCGGCGAGACGCTCCGCGATTTCGCCACCCGCGAGGCCGCGGCCACCCGCGACTTCACCGCCCGCGCCGCCAAACTCCGCCGCCGCCACGAGGAAGACCTCGCCGCCCACGCCAGCGCTTTGACCGCTGCGACCGAACAAGCCGAAGCCGAATTCGCCTCCGCCCGCAACCGGATTGAAACCCACGCCCAAAAGCGCGCCGAACGCATTGCCCGCGCCCGCACCGCCAGCCGCGAAGCCCGCATGGCCGCCATCGAGGAACAAGCCGGGCGCGCCCGCTTCGCCGCCCAGCGCGACCTCCTCGCCGCCGACCACACCCGCACCACCGAACTCCAGCAGGCCGGCGAAAATCATTCCCAATTCGCGCAACTTCTCGCCGAGGAATCAGCCGGGCTCGCCACGCTGGAAGCCAAAACCCGCACCGCCTTTCGCGGCTACAGAAAATTCCAGCGGCAACTCGCCGCGCCGCCCGCCGCTGCCGCGCCCGACCCCGCGCGCGACGCGAACGCCCTGCTCACCGACCTCCGCGAAACCCTCGATCGCCACACCGCCGACCTCGCCCGCTTTCAACGCGCTCCGCTGCCGCAGCTGTTCCGCTGGCTGCCGCTGTGGGTGCTGCTGCCGTTGCTCCTCCTCACCGCCGCCGCGCTCGTGCCGGTCTTGCGGCACTTCGGCCATCCGGAATTCACACCCGCCGTCGCCGCCGGAGTCGCGAGCGCGGGCATCGTCGGCACGCTCCTGCTGCACTTCATCAGCCAACGCCGTGCCGCGCCCGCCGCCGCCGCGCTCGCGGGTTCGATGGGTCGCGCCCGGCAGCTTTACACCGCCACTGCCGCCAGCCACGAAGCCCACCACGCCGCCACGCTCGCGCAGATCGCACAAACTCATCTGACCACCACCACCGCGACCAACCAGCAGTGGAAGCAATCCGAGGCCGAAGTCAGCCCCGCCCGCATCGCGTGGGGCGAGAAGCTAGACACACAAGCCGCCCGCGTCATCGCCCGGCACGGACAACGCCAGCGCACGCAGCGCGAAACCCTGGAGCGCTCCCATCAGGAAAGTCTTGCCGGCATCCGCCGCCGCGCCGCTGCCGCGCAGCAGGAACTCGACACCACCTTTGCCGCCAAGGAGAAGCAGTTGCACGCCGAGCGTGCCGCTCAATGGCAGACTTTGCTGGCCGCGTGGAACACGAGCACGCAGGCGTTGTATCAGGACATCAACGCCGCCATCGCCGCCGCCGCCGAAGTTTTTCCGGACTGGCAATCCTCCGTGTGGAAAAACTGGACGCCGCCCGAAACTTTCGCGCCCGCCGCGCCGTTCGGACATCTCGCCGTGGACACCGCCAGACTCGCCGGCAACGTCCCCGCCGATTCCAAACTGCCGCTCCCCGGCGCGAGCCGCTTCGACCTGCCGCTGCTGCTCACGTTCCCGCGCGAAGGCTCGATCCTGTTTGAGACCAAGGACGCGGGCCGCGAGGAAGTCATCGCCGCGCTCAACGCCATCATCCTCCGCCTGCTCGCCGTCGCGCCGCCGGGCAAGGTCGCCTTCACCATCATCGACCCGGTGGAGTTGGGACAGGATTTCGCCAGCCTCATGCACCTCGCGGATTACGAGGAGCGGCTCATCAACAGCCGCATCTGGACGCAGGCCGGACAAATCGAGCAACAGCTCGCGTTGCTCAATGAACACATCGAGAAGGTCACGCAGATGTATCTGCGCAACGAATACGCGACCATCGCCGAATACAACGAACAGGCCGGGCGCATCGCGGAGAAATACCACTTCCTCGTCATCGCGGATTTCCCGGTGAACTTCAGCGACACCGCCGTGAAACGGCTCATGAGCATCGCCGCCAGCGGCGCGCGTTGCGGCGTCTATCTGCTCCTGCATTGGAATCAAAGCCGCCCCGCGATGGCGGAATTCGTCCCCGATGAACTCCGCAAGAACAGCGTGTGCGTGGCGTGGAAAGGCCGCGAGTTCACCATCGCCGGCTTGTCCATGGAGGGCGCGCCGTTGAAGCTGGACGCGCCGCCCGCGCCGGAGCAGACCACGGAATTTCTCCAGCGCGTCGGCAAGTCCAGCGTGGACTCGAACCGCGTGGAGATGCCGTTCTCGGAGATCGCGCCTGCGCCGGAAGCAATTTGGACTTTGGACACCACAAGCGAACTCCGCGTGCCCGTGGGCCGCACCGGCGCGACGAAGTTGCAATATCTCGCGCTCGGCAAAGGCACGCGCCAACACGCGCTCATCGCGGGCAAGACCGGCTCGGGCAAGTCCACGCTGTTCCACGTGATGATCACCAACCTCGCGCTCTGGTGCAGCCCGGACGCGGTGGAGTTCTACCTCGTGGACTTCAAGAAAGGCGTGGAGTTCAAATGCTACGCCGCCGCGCGCCTGCCGCACGCCCGCGTCGTGGCCATTGAGAGCGACCGCGAATTCGCCCTCAGCGTGCTCCAGCGTGTGGACGACGAACTCAAGCGGCGCGGCGATCTTTTCCGCAAGCTCGGCGTGCAGGACGTGGCTGGTTACAAGCGCGAGGGCGGCCCGGAAAAAATTCCCCGCACGCTGCTCATCATCGACGAGTTCCAGGAATATTTCGTGAGCGACGACCACATCGCGCAGGACGCCGCGCTGCTGCTGGATCGCATCGTGCGGCAGGGCCGCGCGTTCGGCATTCATGTGTTGCTCGGCTCGCAGACGCTCGGCGGCGCCTACACGCTCGCCCGCACCACGCTCGGGCAAATGGTCGTCCGCATCGCGCTCCAGTGCAACGAGGCCGATGCCTACCTCATCATGGACGAGAACAATCCCGCGCCGCGATTGCTCTCGCGTCCGGGCGAGGCGATCTACAACGACTCCGCCGGCACGATCGAGGGCAACAGCCCGTTCCAGATCGTCTGGCTCACCGACGAAGCGCGCGCCGAGCGCCTGAACGAAATCCGCGCCCGCGCCGACGCCGCCGGTTTCGCCGCGCTGGAAACCGTCGTGTTCGAGGGCAACGCGCCGGCGGACATCCGCGAGAATCATCCGCTGCAAAAACTCCTCGCTGCGCCCGCGCTCAAGGCGGCGTCGGTTCCCCGCATCTGGCTGGGCGCGCCGAACTCCATCAAAGGCCCGACTGAAGCGGCGTTCAAGCGGCAGAGCGGAAATCATCTCCTCATCGTCGGCCAACGCGACGAGGCCGCGCTGGCCATCGTCACCACCGCGCTCGTCGCGCTCGCAGCCCAGCATCCGCGCGGCGCGGCGCGGTTCGTGGTGCTGGATGCCAGCACGCCGGAATCGCCGGAGCGCGCGTTCCTGGAGCGCGTTGCCAGCCTCATCCCCCACGACCTCACGCTCGCGCGCAACGCGGAACTGCCGGGGCTGATGACTGAACTGGCGGCGGAACTGGAGCGGCGCGCCGACGCCACTTACGCGGCGACCGCGCCGCAGATCTATTTGTTCGTGCTCGGCCTGCAACGCTTCAAGGCGTTGCGCAACGAGGATGATTTTGATTTCAACCTCGACGCCAAAGCTGCGCCAAAGCCCGGCGCATCGTTTGGCAAAGTCCTCAGCGAGGGTGCGAGTCATGGCATCCATCTCGTCTGCGCCTGCGACTCGGCGAACAATCTGAACCGCAGCCTGAACCGGAAAGCGGTGAGTGAATTTGAAATGCGCGTGCTGTTCCAGATGAGCGCGAACGATTCGGCGGGGCTGATTGATTCCGCGCGCGCCGCCGACCTCGGGCTTTACCGCGCCATCTTCCACAACGCGCAGGAGGGTTATCAGGAGACCTTCCGCCCCTACGCGTTGCCCGGCAACGATTGGCTGGAAGCCGCCGCCCGCGACCTCGCGCGGCTGCGGGGGAAAAACTTGACCACGGATAGAGACGGATAAACACGGATTCCGAATCAGAAACCGCCGATCCGCGCTGGTGGACGCTATTTCAACCCGAACCTCTGCTTCCTCCGGTCATCGGCGAATATCAGCGCGAATTGGCGGTTCAACATTTTTCAACTCATGCCGACGTTTCACGACTGTCAACGTTGCACCGCCTGCTGCCGCTGGCCGGGACAGGTGCGCCTGACCGCCGCCGAAATCTCGCGGCTCGCGGCCTTCCGGCAGTTGAGCGAACACGATTTTATCCAGCAATTCACGCGGCTGACGGCGGATCGGCGTGGTCTGGCGTTGCAAGACCGGCCGGGTGGGGAATGCATTTTTCTCGTCGGCAACGAGTGTGCGGTGCAGGCCGTGAAACCGCAGCAATGCCGCGATTTCCCGAATCTCTGGCGCTATCCCGGCGCGCAGCAGTATTGCCGGGCCATCCCCCGCGAGGTCGGCGCAGCGGAATACATCCAGTTGGTGGCAGCCGCGACGGGGCGGGCGCCGCAGGAAATCCAAGTCTGGCTCACCCGGCAACCAAGTAATACCGCACCGCCGCCGGAGCAACCGCCCGCACGCGGTCTCCCCAACCCGGGCGTTTGAGGGTGTTTGAACTGGTGAAACTGCTTGCCAGCGCGCTTCCGTGCAGCATAGTATTTTTCGAGCGATTTGACTCGGCTGCGAGTCACGCCAGCGTAGCTCAGTGGTAGAGCAGAGGACTCATAAGCCTTTGGTCGGAGGTTCAAATCCTCCCGCTGGCACCACTTTTCCACTTCCCGGCAAGCCACACGCTTTTCCCGCCAGCAGCATTCCGGCACTGGCTATGGCCAAAATGGGTTGGCGACCAACGCCACACCAAGTTTAGTCTGGTTAAAACTTTGCAAATATTGATTATGTCCGCAGGTTCGCCCAAAATCCGCCGCCACCAAATCTGGTTACGGCGCGCTGAAATAATATGAAGCCATTCATCCACGAGGATTTTTTGCTGGGGACGAAAGCGGCCCGGACGCTGTATCACGAGTATGCCGCCGGC
This sequence comes from Verrucomicrobiales bacterium, assembly GCA_017853785.1. Taxonomy (GTDB): domain Bacteria; phylum Verrucomicrobiota; class Verrucomicrobiia; order Limisphaerales; family JAFMIX01; genus JAFMIX01. The sequence continues at coordinate 959 of JAFMIX010000034.1, read as the reverse complement.
CAGCCGATCTTTGATTACCATACCCATCTGCCGCCGGCGGTGGTCGCAGCCAACGCTCCGTTCCGTGATTTGTATGACATCTGGCTCGCGGGCGACCATTACAAATGGCGGGCGATGCGCGCCCAAGGCGTCGCGGAAAAATTTGTCACCGGCAACGGTAAGCCGGCGGAGAAATTTCAGGCTTGGGCCGCGACCGTGCCGCACACGTTGCGGAATCCGCTCTATCACTGGACGCATCTGGAGCTGAAGCGCTATTTCGGCATCACCGAACTGCTGAATGAGAAGACCGCCGCAAAAATCTGGCAGGCCGCCAACGCCCAACTCGCCACGCCGCGCCTCACGCCCCATGGCATCATGAAACAGTTCAAGGTCAAGGTGGTCGGCACCACGGACGACCCGGTGGACAGCCTGGAGCACCACCGCACGTTCGCCAAGGCCGGTCATCCCACGCGGATGCTGCCCACGTTCCGCCCGGACAAGGCGCTCACGGTCAACCAACCCGCGGCGTTCAATCAGTGGGTGGAACAGCTTTCGTCCGCCGCGAACATTGACGTGAACAGTTTCTCGGCCTTCATCAGTGCGCTGGAAAAACGGCACGAATATTTTCACAGCCAAGGCTGCCGGCTCTCCGACCATGGCCTGAGCCATTGCTACGCGGATTTCTGCTCCGAGAAAATTGCCGCCGGCATCTTCGACAAGGCACGCAAGCACGTCGCCGTCACGCCGCAGGAGCACAGCCAGTTCGCGTCCTACCTGATGCTCTTCTTCGGTCACCTCGATGCTAAGCGCGGCTGGACGAAGCAGCTTCACCTCGGCGCGCTCCGCAACAACAACACCCGCCTGCTCAAGCAACTCGGGCCGGACACGGGCTTCGATTCCATCGGCGATTTTCCGCAGGCGCAAGCGCTCTCCGCCTATCTCAACAAGCTGGACTCGGAAAATTCCCTGCCCAAGACCAT
>JAFMIX010000033.1 GCA_017853785.1 Verrucomicrobiales bacterium | reverse complement strand
CTGCCGAGCTGGAGTTGCAGCCGGTGACGGCGGCAACGGCGAGCGCGAACAGGAGTTTGCCGAGGCGGAGGACCGGAGTTTTCATAATATGCTGCGGTTACGGGCCGCTGGCAGATTCGATGTTCCGGCGGGGCGGTTTATTCAATCAACCCGGCTGCCGTCATTGCCGGCGCGGGCTGGTCCGACCGAAAAACCAGCGAAAATCGGCAGAAAACCAGCCGTCAGCCGGGCGGCAGCAGCTCCGGCCCCGGAGCGCGGAACTCCACCCGCGCGAAGCCGAGCTGGTGCAACAGGTTCGCCAGTTGCTCGCGGGCGCGCTCGTCAGCGTCCTTGAGAATGCCGTTGCGGCGGGCGGCGCGCTGGATGTCATCCAACGCCTGCTGCCGGGCGGTCTGCTCCAGCGATTTGTCGAATCCCCGCAGCAAGCCCGTGGAGCGCTCCACCACCTGCGTGAGTTTTTCGTCCAGATACGCGTCCGTGATGCGCGGTAGCGGGAGCGTGAGCGAGATGGATTTTTCGGAGATGCGCACATCCTGGGCCTGCAACTGGCTCAAGTCCACGCCGGCCTTCACCACGCCGTGCGCCACGAGCATCACGCGGCTGGTGCCGAAGGTCTCCGACCATTTCACGTCCTCGAGCACCACGATTTTTTCCAGCGAGTATTTCACCGTGACCAATTGGGCGAGCGTCTGCACCTGCTGGATGACGGTGGCGGTGTTGTGGAAGCGCTGCGAAGATTTTAGCCCCAGCCAGCGCGGCAACCCCAGGCCGAGACCCAGACCCAGCGCGAAACAAACTGCCGCGAGCAACAGCCCCGCGACGATGATGGCACGCAACCTTTGCATGGCCGCAAAGTAACCGTTTTCAACGGCAAGAAAAGAATGATGTCGATTATCCGGCTGCGCCCACTTGCGCCATGATTCCATCAATGATCCGTCCGTGGACATCCGTGAGCCGGACGTCGCGGCCTTGATACCGCACGGTGAGTCGCGTGTGGCTGGCCGGTTCGTCGTGGCCAAGGTCACGAGTGTGGGCGCGACGCCGTTCCCGCAGTCGAGTAGTTCGCGATTGAGTCGATTGAGTTCCGTGAAGGCCGCCGCCGAATTCGTCGGGCTAAGAATCCACGTGGCGGCATGCCGGGTGGCAGAGGTTTTGGAATTCCACCGCGCTGCCGATATTTTTTGCTGCCGGATTCCAGCGGCGTCAGGCTAGCGCCCGGTGTCGTCGCCACGCGGAAACAGCCGAAGTCGTCCGCGTTCACGGTTAGCGTGAGCGTGTCTTCCGGGCCGAGCTACAGGGCGGGTCGAGCAGATAGACGGCGTGCTGGCGGTTGGTCGCGGCGGCTAAACGATGGAACTTGAGCTGGTTGCTCTTGCCGTCGGCGCGCTGATGCGGCGGTGGCGCAATTGACTTTTTCCGGATGGAGTCGGACCATCCGCCGATGCCCGTCAAACTGTTTTCCCTCCGCCATCTGGCCCTCGCCATTTGGGTTTTATGCCTCGCTCCAGGTTTTGCCCAGCCGCAATCCGCCGATCCTTTCTGGCGTCGGCTCGCCGCCCGCCCCGCCAATGTCGCCCCTGCGCAACAGTGGGTCAACCCGCAGGAATTTTCCGCCGTCGCGCTCGACCACGCCGCCCTGCGTGCCCGGCTCGCGCTCGCGCCGTCAGAATCCGCCGGCGCGAAGGGCGCCACCGCCGCACCCACGGAGATCACCTTGCCACTGCCGGACGGGACGTTGCAACGCTTCGCCGTGGTGGAGTCGCCCGTGATGGCAGCGGAACTTGCCGCCTTGTTCCCCGAAATCAAAACCTACTACGCGCAGAGTATCGACGATCCGGTTGCCACTGCGCGGTTGGACCTGACGCCTGCCGGATTCCATGCGCAGATTCTCTCGCCCAACGGCGCGGTCTATATCGATCCTCACCTGCGCGATGCTTCGGTGTATGCCGTCTATCACAAGAAGGATTATCGCCGTTCCGTGGCCGACTTCCACTGCGCCACGCCGCAGGGTCAGACCGTCAACCTCCTGTCCGCCGAAACCACCGCCAATCGCTCCGGCGCGAACCTCCGCACCTACCGTCTCGCCTGCGCGGCGGACGGCGAATACACCGCTTTTCACGGCGGCAACGTCTCCGGTGGCATGGCCGGAATCGTTTCCGCCGTGAACCGGGTCAACGGCGTTTATGAAACCGAATTAGCCATCCGTCTCGTCCTCGTGGCGAATAACCAGTTGCTCGTCTATACCAACGCCGCCACCGATCCTTACACTGATTCGGACGGCGCGGCGATGTTGGACGAAAACCAGGCCACGGTGGACAGCATCATCGGCAGCGCAAATTACGACATCGGCCATGTGTTCAGCACCGGCGGCGGCGGCATCGCCGGCCTCGGAGTGGTCTGCATCAACGGTCAAAAAGCGAACGGTGTGACCGGCAACACCGCTCCCACCGGTGATTCCTTCTGGATCGATTACGTCGCGCACGAGATGGGCCACCAGTTCGGCGGCAACCACACCTTCAACAGCACCACGGGCAGTTGCGGCGGTGGCAATCGCAACGCCAGCACCGCCTACGAGCCCGGCAGCGGCACCACCATCATGGCCTACGCCGGCATCTGCGGCAGCGACGATGTGCAGCCGCACAGCGACCCGTATTTTCATTCCGTGAGCTTCGATGAAATTATAGCCTACTCCACCACCGGCAGCGGCAGCGGTTGCCCCGTCAGCACCAGCACCGGCAATGCCGCCCCCACCGTCAGCGCCGGCGCGAACTACAACATCCCCGCCGCCACCCCCTTCACCCTCACCGCTACCGGCAGCGACGCGAACGGTGACACGCTCACTTATTGCTGGGAACAGCGCGACCTTGGTGCTGCCACTACCCTGACCGCCGCCGACAATGGCAGCAGCCCGATCTTTCGCTCGTTCAACCCCACCACCAATACCACTCGCACTTTCCCGCGGCTCGTGGACCTGCTCGCGAACACCAACTCCTTTGGGGAAAAATTGCCCACCACCACGCGCACGCTGCGTTTCCGCGTCACGGTCCGCGACAACCGCGCCGGCGGCGGCGGCGTGAACACCGCTGACATGCAGGTCAGTGTGACTAATACCGGCAGCGCATTCGCCCTCACCTCGCCCAACGGCGGCGGCACTTTCTCCAACGCCATCGTCGTCACCTGGAACGTCGCCCGCACCACGAACGCCCCCATCAACGCCGCCAACGTGAAAATCTCCCTCTCCACCGACGGCGGTTTGACTTTCCCCGCCGTGCTACTCGCCAGCACCCCCAACGACGGCAGCGAACTCGTCACGCTGCCCGCCTTGAACACCGCCACCGCGCGGATCAAAGTTGAGGCCATCGGCAATATTTTCTTCGACCTGAGCAACACGAATTTCACCATCGTCCCTGGCGTCCCGACGCCGCTGGTCGCGTTGGACGCCGCCACGTTGCTTGTCGAAGGTTGCCCCAACACCAACCTCGTCGCCGACCCCGGCGAAACCGTCACCTACCAGATCAGTCTGCGTAACGTCGGCAGCGCGCCCACGACCAACCTCACCGCCACCCTGCTCGCCATCGGCGGTGTCACGACGCCGAGCGGGGCACAGAACTACGGCGCGCTTCCCGCCGGCGGGGCCGCGAGCGGTCAGCCCTTCACCTTCACCGTGAATGGCACTTGCGGCAGCACAATCACCGCCACTTTTCATCTGCAGGATGGCACGGCGGACTTGGGCAATGTCAGTCAGATCATCCCGCTCGGAGAAACAGCGACGGTTTGGAGCGAAAATTTTGACAGCGTGGCGCCCCCGGCGTTACCCGTCGGCTGGAGTTCTACCGGCGGCGGCAGCCAGACGCCGTGGACCACGGTTACAACGCAGCGCGATACGTTGCCGAACGCCGCCTACACCATTTCCGGCGCCAGCGTGGGCTCGAATGAATTGGTTTCCGCTGCCGTCACTTTGCTCGTCGGCGCCAGCCAGCTCACATTCCGCCACCGTTACGAGATGGAATCCACTTACGACGGCGGCGTGCTGGAGCTCAAGATCGGTGGCGGCGCGTTCGCGGACATCCTGACTGCGGGCGGCAGCTTCGCCAGCGGCGGCTACGTCGCCACGTTGACCAGCGGTTCGTCCTTGGCAGGTCGTTCCGCGTGGACGGGCACAAACAGCAGCTTCATCACCGTGACGGTGAATCTGCCGCCCGCCGCCGCCGGACAGACCGTGCAGTTCCGTTGGCGCAGCGCCACGGATTCGAGCGTGTCGAGCGCGGGTTGGTGGGTGGATACCGTGGCGGTCGTCGGTTCAGTGTGCTGCACCGGCCCCGTCGCGCCGAGCATCACCGCGCAGCCGCAATCACAGGCGGTAGTGACGGGCCAACCGGCGAATTTTACGGTCGGCACGTCCGGCACGGCGCCCATCAGTTATCAGTGGTATTTCAATTCCAACAGCATCGTCGGCGCGACCGGCACGAATCACTTCATCGCCAGCGTCCAGGTTGGTGACGTGGGTGGCTACAGCGTTGTCCTTTCCAATGCCGTCGGCGTGGTGACCAGTTCGGTGGCGACGTTGATTATCGGCACGTCGCCCACTATTACCACGAATCCTGTCAGTCTGGTAATCGGCGCGGGCAACGCGTTCAACTTTGCCGCTGCTGCCGCCGGCACGGCGCCGCTCGCGTATCAATGGCGGCTAAATGGCGCGAATCTTTCCGGCGCGGCTGCAAACAGTTTTGGCAGGATCGCCGCGCAATTCAGCGATACCGGCAGTTACACGCTTGTGGTAACGAACCTTTTTGGCGGCATCACCAGCGCCCCGGCCACGCTGGTCGTGACGGGGACTTTCGCGGGGACTTTGGCGGGCTGGGATGTCAGTGCGCAGACGGACTATGGAGATTCTCCGCTCGTGCCCAGCACCAATGCTCCGAGCATCACTGTCAGCGGCCTCACGCGGGGCACGGGCGTGACGCTCACTGGCACGGCGGCCGGCGGCGCGTGGGGCGGCAATGGATTTAATCAAAGTTCCGCCGCCGCCGCCATTACGGCCAATGACTTTGCTACTTTTGCCCTCGCGCCGGCTGCGGGCTGCAAGGCTTCCTTTTCTTCCATCAGTAAATTTGATTACCGGCGGTCAAGCGCCGGACCGCCCAGCGGGATAATCCAGTTTCAAATCGGTGCGGGCGCGTTTTCCGACATCACCAATGTGACTTACGTCACCGGAAGTTCTGGGGTGTCACTGGCAGCCATCAACCTCTCCGGCATCACGGCTTTGCAGAATGTCGGCGCAGGCACAAACGTCACCTTCCGAATCGTGAATTACTCCGCCAGCAATGCCGGCGGCAGTTGGTATATCTATGACAAAGCCGGTTCCACCGCGCCGGATCTGGCGATTGATGGCACGGTGACTTCGGTCTATGTCCCGCCGGCGATCCCGCCGGAGTTCGCGGCCGTCGGGCTGACTAACAACGAGCTGGCGTTCACCATCATCGGCACGCCGGGGGCGAACTATATCATCCAGTTCACCACTAACCTGGTCGCGCCCAACTGGCTGCCGCTGCAGACGAATCCCGCGCCGTTCCACTTCATCGCCACCAACGCGCTGCCGGCGCCTGCGGGCTTTTATCGCGCCTTGCTGGCGCCGTAAGGCGTCACGGCTGGTTCGAAAATCCAGTTGTCCCAGCGCATAAAAAAATCCCAACGGATCGGGAAATTGAATTCCGTAACCGTTGGGGCTTTTGTCTGTCAAAAAAACCGGCAGGCTTTATTCGTTGGAACCTTTTTCGGGGTGCGGGTCGCTGTGCCGCAAAATGGATTTGATTACTTCAGAGATGTAGCGGCTGCGCTCATCCTGCGGATGCAGCTGGGTCTCCTCCCAAGTGGCTGTCGGGCTGGCTACCGCCGCATGGAAGACCTCGGCGGCGCCGATTGCTGCAACCTGTTCGAGATAGGCGACCACGGGATGATTCTTGCCCTGGCTCAACACGTGGGGATCCAAAATGATGCCCAGTGAGTAGGGGCGTTCCTCTTTTCGTTCGAGCCAGCCGCCTAGCCAATCATGCACCGCCTCGGGCAATTCCCGGGTGCCGTGCAGCGACAACACCAACACATCCGCCGTGACTGCCTCCACGATGGCCAGTTCGTTCATCAGTGGTTGCGCCAGAGAATCCAGCTTCCATAGCTTGGTTTTTATCCCGGTTCCGGTCGGATCGAACCGTCGGGACCACTCGTTAAGGGCCGCTTTGGCGCGCTGGCACGTCGCCTCGTCCTCGTGGACGATCATTGCCGCCGCCGGCGTGGGAATGCGCCCGGCGACTTTGCGGAGTGGTTGTTTGAGAATTGTTTTCTTCACCAAGCAGAACATAAAATTTATCCGGTGAAATTACTATCCGTAGGCAAACTGATTCAGGGTCAGCAAAAAACTGAGATGCCCCGCCAAAGCCGGTAATAATTTTCCGCCCGCCGCTGTCTGAATGGCATGAAACTGATTTTCCGCCTGCTGTTTCCGCTGCTGCTTGCTTTCGCCAGCCTTGGCCCTGCCGAAACCAAATCCTGCGGCCCGCTCGCTATCAACGCCGCCCCGGTGAAGACTTTGAATCTCACGGCGTCGGGCGTGACCCGCAAGCGCGACTTGCCGGTGCGGGTCTATCTCCCGGTCAACACTGCGCTGACGCCCGTCATTCTCTTCAGTCATGGACTTGGCGGCAATCACGAGGGGAGCAAGTTTCTGGGCGAGCATTGGGCAGCGATGATTCCGTGTGGCGCGATATCCCCGGGCGGAACGGTTGACCGCCATGCAGGCGGCAGCTTCCACCGCCAATTTCATGCTTCGCATGCAGGACATTCCCGCCGTGCTGGATCAACTCAAGCTGTGGAACGCGGCAACCAATCACCCGCTCGCCGGTCGGCTTGATCTGGGCCGTATCGGGATGCCCGGCCATTCTTTCGGTGCCGTCACCACGCAAGCCGTGAGCGGTCAAAGCCTGCCAAGCGGCGACCAGCCGTTCACCGACCAGCGCATCCGGGCGGCGATCGCCTTCAGTCCCAGCATACCGCGCGGCATGAGTGGGGACAAAGCCTTTGGCGGGGTGAAAATCCCGTGGCTGCTGATGATGGGAACGAAAGACCTCTCCATCATCGGCAACGCAGATATGAAATCCCGCCTGCGGTCTATCCGGCATTGCAAGGCGCGCCGAAATATGAAGTCGTCCTGCATGACGCCGGCGGCGTTTGCGCTGGTGCCGCCGTATCAAACAAATCTGACGTTTAAGCGTGCCAACCACCCGTAATGCGGGCATTTTCTCCATCATGCCATTTCGCACCCTTGGCCTTGATGCCAAAATATTGCAGGCCGTCTCCGAAGCCGGTTACACCGAGCCCACGCCCATCCAACTTGCGGCGATCCCGCCCATCATCGCGGGCCACGACCTCATCGGCATCGCCCAGACCGGCACGGGCAAGACGGCGGCTTTCACCCTGCCGCTGCTCACCAAACTCGCCGCTGCCGGGTCTGCCGCCGGCCCGAGCCGCCGCACGCGCGTGCTCGTGCTCGCCCCGACGCGCGAACTCGTCTTGCAGATCGAAGAAAACATCCGCGCCTACGCCAAGCACCTCCCCTTGACCGTTGCCACCGTTTTCGGCGGCGTCGGCGAACACCCCCAGATCCGCGCGCTCCAGTACGGCACGGAGATCATCATCGCCTGCCCCGGGCGGCTGCTCGATCTGATGAGCCGCCGCCACGGCAATTTCTCCGGCCTGCAATTCCTCGTACTCGATGAAGCCGACCGGATGCTGGACATGGGTTTCCTGCCTTCCATCCGCAAAATCATCCACGCCCTGCCCAAGCAGCGGCAGACGCTGCTGTTTTCCGCCACGCTCTCCAAGGAGATCGAGGCGCTCACGCACGAATTTCAGCACGCGCCCAAGACCATCCAGATCGGCCGCCGCGCCAACCCCGCCGAGACCGTCACGCAGTTCGTTTATGAAGTGCCCAAGCATCTCAAACCCGCGCTGCTCCAGCATCTCCTCGCTGACCCCAAAATGGAGATGGTGCTCGTCTTCTCACGCATGAAACACGCGGCGGACCGCATCGCGCGGCAGTTGGAGCAGAAAGGCGTCCGCTGCGCCACGCTGCACTCCAATCGCTCGCAGAACCAGCGGCTCAGGGCGTTGAAAGACTTCAAGTCCGGCGCGGTGCGCGTGCTGGTCGCCACCGACATCGCCGCGCGCGGCATTGACGTGGACGGCATCTCGCACGTCATCAACTACGACTTCCCCATGCACGTCGAGGACTACATCCACCGTATCGGCCGCACGGGCCGCGCCAACGCCATCGGCGACGCCATCAGCTTCGTCACGCCGGAGGACAACGGCGAACTGCGCGCGCTGGAACGCTTCATCGGCCGCGGGATCGTGCGCAAACGCGCGGAAGGTTTCAATTACGCCGCCGCCGGTCAGCCGCAACCCGACGACGACCGGCGCGGTCGCCACCAACAACGTCCTCCGCAGCGCCCGCAACAACGCCCGCAGCACGGACACGCCTCGGCGCAACGCCCGGCGCGTTCGGGTGGTGGCCCGCAGCAGGGAGGCTCCGGCAACGTGCGCCCCGCCGCCGCGCCCGCGCGGGGCCCGCAGCGTTCGTTCAACCGTTGGTAAGCCGCCGCCAGTTCACCGCAGCGTTGCGAAATATTTTTTTCCGCGCCACAATCTCCGGGCGGTCGCGCCACTGCGTCCGCCCCAATCCACGATGAAAACTACAACCCTGTTCTGGCTGCGCTTGGACCTCCGTCTCGCGGACAATCCCGCACTTGCGGCGGCGGTGGCGCGGGGCGGTGCGGTCATTCCGGTGTTCATCTGGTCGCCGGAGGAAGAGGGCGCGTGGTCGTCGGGCGGCGCCTCCAACTGGTGGCTGCACCAGTCGCTCGCGGCGTTGGATGCCAGTCTACGCGCTCTCGGCTCGCGGCTCGTCATCCGGCGCGGCCCGGCGCTGGAGACGCTTCAGGCGTTGATCCAAGCGACCGGCGCCAGCGCGGTGTTCTGGAATCGTCGCTACGAACCTGCCATCATTGCCCGCGACGCGAAGGTGAAGGAAACGTTGCGGGCCGATGGCATCAAGCTTGAGAGCTGCAACGGCGCGCTGCTGCATGAGCCGTGGGTGATCCGCAACCAAAGCGACAAGCCGTTCCAGGTCTTCACGCCGTTCTGGAAAAACTGTCTCACCCAGCCCGACCCCGAGCCGCCGCTGGCCGCGCCCAAAACGATTCCCGCGCCGGAGCAATGGCCGCAGTCGCTCGCGCTCGACGCGCTGGAGTTAGAACCGAAAATAAAATGGGCGGAAGGTTTTCGTCCGGTGTGGCAGCCGGGTGAAGCGGGCGCGGCGGCGGCGTTGCAGCGGTTTCTCACGGCGGCGTTCACGGATTATTCCGAGCGGCGTAACCGCCCGGATGTCGTCGGCACCTCGCGGTTGTCGCCGCACCTGCACTTCGGCGAAATCAGCCCGCGCCAGATTTGGCACGGAGTGCAGCGGTTGGCGGCGAAGCGCGGGTTGTCCACCGCCGCATGGCGCAGCTCCCAATTTCTCGCCGAGGTCGGCTGGCGCGAGTTCGCGCATCATCTGCTTTATCATTTCCCGCACACGCCGGCCGAGCCGCTGCGGGCGGACTTCAAAAGATTTCCGTGGCGCGAAAACGCGGCGCAACTGCGCGCGTGGCAACGCGGCCAGACGGGTTTTCCCATCGTGGACGCGGGGATGCGGGAGTTGTGGACGACCGGCTGGATGCACAATCGCGTGCGGATGATCGTGGCGAGCTTTCTGGTGAAGGACCTGATGATTTCATGGCGCGCTGGCGCGGCGTGGTTCTGGGATACGCTGGTGGACGCCGACCTCGCGCAGAACACGCTCGGCTGGCAATGGACCGCCGGTTGCGGCGCGGATGCGGCGCCGTATTTCCGCGTGTTCAATCCTACGAGCCAAGGGGAGAAGTTCGATCCGAACGGAGATTATGTGCGGCGCTGGTGTCCTGAACTCGCGCGGTTGCCGGCGGAATGGATTCATCAGCCGCACGCCGCGCCGCAGGAAATCCTGCGCGTGGCTGGGGTGGAACTCGGCCGCAATTATCCGCATCCGATGGTGGATCACGGTAAGGCCCGCGAGGCGGCACTGGCGGCGTTCGCGCAGCTCAAGGCTCCGCCGAAAGCCTGAGCGACTGCGCAGACGGGCTAATGGCTTTGGTCGGGAGACGTCGCTTCACGCCAGCTTCCACGCGTCGCGGTATTCGCGGCCTTTCCACTTTGGATTGCCGGTGCCGCCGGTGAATTGCTCGGTCTTGGGATCCCACAGCAGCTTTTGTTGATGATGATAGGTTAGATTCACAAGGCCGCAGATGGTGGATGTGCGGTGTCCAATCTCGACATCGCAGATGGGCGGTTTGCGGGACTTGATGCTGCTGACCCAGTCGCCGATGTGATTGGTGCTTTTGTAGAGGCGGACGGCATCGGCTGGCAGATACTGGTTCAGGATACCGGCATAGCTGTCGAGGTTCTCGGCGATGAGTTTTTCGTCCAACCAGAAGGAGAGCTTGCCGCGGTTGACGTAAATTGTGCCTTTGTCGCCGTAGAACCAGACGCCGTTGCCGGGCTTGTGGGTGACTTCAATGCCGTTGTCGTAACGGTAACGGGCGCCGCTCTCGGCGCCGGCTTTGGGCGCGGGAAGAAATTCCACCGGCCCGCTTTCGTCGTAACCGAGCGCCCACTGGATGATGTCAAAGTGGTGCGCGCCCCAATCATACACCTTGCCGCCGCCATATTCATCGTAGTCGCGCCAACCGGGAAAGCTCTTGGGCAATCCACGCGGGCAGAGTTTGGAATGATAAGGCCGCATCGGGGCCGGGCCGAGCCACATATCCCAGTCCAGTCCCGGCTCGGGAGTTTCGCCGGGCAGATTGCAAGGAATGGACGGCCCGCCGACCATGGCGTCCACGCCGGTGATTTTGCCGATGATGCCGTTGCGGACGAGTTCGCAGGCGTCGCGGAAGCCAGGCATGGAGCGTTGCATGCTGCCGACCTGCAGGATGCGTTTGTTTTCGCGGACGGCGTTGACCATGGCGCGGCCTTCGTCAATGGTGTGCGCCATGGGCTTCTCGCAATAGATATCCTTGCCCGCGCGCGCGGCGGCGATGGCATTCAAGGCATGCCAATGGTCGGGCGTGGCGATGACCACGGCGTCAATGTCCTTCCGCGCGAGCAGTTCCCGGAAATCGCTGTAACCGGCGCAGTCTTTGCCGCCGGATTCCTTGTCCACATTCTGCTGCGCGTTTTCGCGCCGGGTGGTGTCGGGGTCGGAAACGGCGACGACCTTCAATTCTTTGAGCGCCAGGCAGGTGCGGAGTAGCCCTTCGGATTGTTTGCCCATGCCGATGAAGCCGACGTTGATGCGGCTGTTGGGCATGACCTCGGCCGCCCAGATGTGGGAGGGCAGAATGAACGGCGCGGCCCCGCCCAGGGCGACGAGTTTCACAAAATTCCGGCGGGAGAAGGAGCGGGATGAGTTCATATTGATGTTTGGGTTTTGTAATCCATGCAGACGGCAAAGTCCATGATAGGTTACGAAATTCTAACCCGCCAAGATGCTCTCGATACGGTCGAGTTCCGCAGCAGTGAAATTCAAGTTCCGTACCGCGTTCACGCAATTCTCCACCTGCTCCACCTTGCTCGCGCCGATGAGCGCGCTTGTGACCGCCGGCTGCCGCAACACCCACGCCAGTGCCATCTGCGCCAGCGTCTGCCCGCGCGATTGCGCCAGTTCATTCAGCGCCCGCGGCTGTGCCAGCGCCGCGTCAGTGACGTCGGCGGGGCGGAGAAAACGCGGGTCATGGCCCGCGCGCGAATCCGCGGGGATGCCCTTAAAATACCGATCCGTCAGCAGCCCTTTCGCCAGTGGCGAGAACACGATGCACCCGATGCCTTCTTGCTGCAACATTGCCAGCAACTGCGGCTCCACCCAACGATCCAGCATGCTGTAACGGGCCTGATGGATCAGACACGGCGTGCCGAACTCGCGCAGCACTTTCGCCGCGCGTGCCGTCTCCGCCGGCGGATAATTTGAGATGCCAGCATACAACGCCTTGCCGCTGCGGACCGCGTGGGCCAGCGCGCCCAGCGTTTCCTCCAACGGCGTTTCCGGGTCGAAGCGGTGCGAGTAAAAAATGTCCACGTATTCCAGCTCCAGGCGCTTGAGCGACTGGTCGAGCGAAGCCAGCAGGTATTTGCGCGAGCCCCATTCTCCGTAAGGCCCGGGCCACATATCGTAACCCGCCTTCGTGCTGATGATGAGTTCGTCGCGAAAAGGCTGAAAATCCACCCGCAGAATCTTGCCGAACGTCTCCTCCGCCGCACCGGCCGGCGGGCCGTAATTGTTCGCCAGATCGAAATGTGTCACGCCGAGGTCGAACGCGCGGCGGCACATCGCGCGGGCGGTTTCAAACGAATCGGGTGCGCCGAAATTGTGCCAGAGGCCCAACGAGATAAGCGGCAGCTTCAGGCCGGAGCGCCCGCAGCGCCGGTAAAAATTCTTGCCGGCGTAGCGGGATGGCGCAGGTGAATACATGGCTCAAGCGTAAGCGCCCGAAAGATTCTTGGCCATGATGAAGTCGTCCATCACGAAGCCGCCGCCGATGTCCACGACCACTGATTCTGCGACCGCAAAGCCGTTCCGCTCGTAGGCGGCGATGGCCTTGGAGTTGCGCTTGTTCACCGCGAGGACGAGCCGGTGCGCGCCCAATTGCCGCGCTTCCGCCTCGCAATACTGCAACAACCGGCTGCCCAGCCCGTGACCATGCAGCTCCAGCGCGAGATAGAGCTTGTGCAGCTTGAAGGTAGCGACAGCGCGCTGCGCTGTCCGGACGCCGCAGCGCGGCGTCCCTACCTCGACAGGCCCGAGGGACGCAAAGCCGGAAAGCTGTCCATCCACAAGCAGGCGGTAAAAGCGGATGCCTTGCGAAGCGATCTCGGCGCGCAATGTCTCCAGCGAATACATCCGCGCTAGCATGTATTCCACCTGCGCCGGCGACGTGATGCTCGGATAATATGCCCGCCAGATTTGCGCCGCCACTTCCGCCAGCGCGGGCAGATGCTCTGCGCCGACCGGCAGAATTGCGACGCGCTCGATCACAACCCCAGTTTCTTGAACCGGTTGTTCACTTCCTTGAAATGGAAGTTGAGTGAGCAAAGCGCTTCGAGTTCGCCTTTCTTGAAAAGCTTTTGCACTTGGGTGTCGAGCTTGAGTTGCTCCACGAAATCCGCGTCGTCGCGGCCGGCGTGTTTGACTTCCCAAGTCTTCATCGCGGCGTCCTGACAAATTTTGTAGGCGGCTTCGCGGGTGAGACCTTTCTTGATGAGCGCGAGCAGAATCGTCTGGCTGTTCCACATGCCGAGCGAGAGGCCGAGGTTCTTCTTCATGTTCGCGGGATAGACGACGATGCCGTCCATCAGGCGCGTGAGCAGGCCGAACATGTAATCGAGCAGCGTGCAG